>NZ_JBHXNP010000035.1:0-75052 GCF_042719495.1 Streptomyces sp. NPDC058525 | reverse complement strand
TCAGTAGTGATCACGGCAGGGCAGAGGGGTGATTCTCCGCAGTTCGAGCCGGTCCTGGAAGCGATCCGGGTGCCCCGGCTCGGCCTGGGCAGGCCACGAAAGCGGCCAGACCGGGTCCGGGCCGACAAGGCCTACGACTCCCGCAGCAACCGCTCCTACCTGCGCAGACGCGGAATCAAGGCCACCATCCCGGTCCCGGCCGACCGGGTCCGCAACCGCCTCAGGCGCGGATCGCACGGCGGCCGCCCGCCGAAGTTCGACAAGGACGACTACAAGCAGCGGCACGCGGTCGAGTGCGGGATCAACCGCCTCAAGCGCCACCGGGCCGTCGCCACTCGGTACGACAAACTCGCCGTCCGTTTCGAAGCGACAGTGCTGGTCGCAGCCATCAACGAATGGCTGTGACCAGCACTTTCACAACACGCCCTAGGTCCGGGGTGACCGCGTCGCTGCCCAGCGCGCCGGCCAGTGCCCGGCGCAGGACGGCGGCCGGTTCCCCGTGCCCGAGGTGGTCGAGCATCATGGCCAGGGAGAGCAGGGCGGCGTACGGGTTGGCGACTCCCTTTCCGGCGATGTCGGGGGCGCTGCCGTGCACCGGTTCGAAGAGGGCGAAACCCGTCTCGGGGCAGACGCTCGCGCTCGCGGCGAGGCCGAGGCCGCCCATCAGGGCGGCGCCGATGTCGCTGATGATGTCGCCGAAGAGGTTGGAGGTGACGACGCCCTCGTACGGGGACGGATCGCGCACGAGGTTGTAGCAGAAGGAGTCGACGTACTCCTCGGACCCCTCCAGCTGCGGGAAGTCCTCCAGTTCGCGCCGGAACACCTCCTGCCACAGCCTGCCGGTGTGCGGTACGGCGTTCGACTTGTGGACGAGCACCACGCGCCGGCGCTGCCCCTCGGCGAGGCGGCGCAGGCAGTAGCGGACGAACTTCTCCACGGTGGGGCGGGTGTACACGCTCTGGTCGATCGCGACCCCGGCCAGCCCGCCCTGCGGCACCGTGCCGCCGACCCCGGCGTAGAGCCCCTGGGTGTTCTCCCGGTAGACGTCGACGACGCCCGTCGGCAGCGTCAGCGGCCGGTGGTTGACGTACAGGTCGAGTCCCCTGCGCATGCCGAGCAGGATGTCCCGGCCGTGGGCCATGTCGGGGATCCGGGGATCGCCCAGGGCGCCGAGGAACACGGCCGCGTACTCGTCCGCGAGCATGCCGAGCGCCCCCTCGGGGAGTCCGACGCCGCTGTCGAGCCACTGGTCCGCGCCCCAGCCGAAGACCTCGTACTCGATCCCGAGGCCGAACTCCTCGCCGAGCAGGGCCAGTACGTCCAGTGCGGGCGGGACGACCTCCTGGCCGATGCCGTCGCCGGGGACCACCGCGATCTTCATGAGCCGCTCCGCATCGGGAACATGTCCTCCACCGAGCTGAGCCGGCCCGCGATGGCGGTGGCGGCGACGACGTAGGGCGAGGCCAGGTAGACCTGCCCGGGGCCCGAGCGTCCGGGGAAGTTCCGGTTCTGGGCGCTGACGGTCACCTCGGCCGGGTTCTCGGAGACACCAGGGCCGGCGTTGATGCACGCGCCGCAGGACGGCGGGAGGACCGTCACCCCGACCTCGGAGAAGAGTTCGAGGTAGCCGCGCTCGGCCGCGTAGCGCATCACGTCCTCGCTGCCGACCTGGATGAACGCCTGGACGCCGGCGGGTACGCGGGCACCGCGGGACCGGGCCCGCGCGAAGACGCTGGCGTACATGTCCATGTCGTGGGCCTTGCCGCCGGTGCAGGAGCCGCCGTAGACCTTGTCGACCTTCACCTCCTCGCGGACGGTGGCGAGGGGGACGGAGTTCCGCGGGTCGCCGGGCAGGGCCACCATGGGCTCGACCGCGGCCAGGTCGACGTCGGCGACCGCGGCGTAGGTCGCGTCCGGGTCCGAGGTGGGGGCGCTGCCGGGGGGCTGCGGGGGTTCGCGTCGGGCCAGGTGGGCGTGGGTGATCGCGTCGGGTTCGAACAGGGCGGTCATGCCGCCCGCTTCGACGGCCATGTTGCACAGGGTGGCGCGTTCGTCCATGTTCAGGCCCGCGCAGCCGGGTCCGGTGAAGAGCAGGACCTTGCCGAGGGTCTGGCTGCCTTCGATGGCGGGGTGGCGCAGCAGGCCAAGCATGACGTCCTTCGCGCAGACCCCGGGGCGCAGTGCGCCGAGCAGGTTGACGCGGATCACGGCGGGGACCTTCAGCAGGATCTCGCGGTTGTACCAGGAGTTGGCGATGTCGGTGGCGCCCACGCCGAAGGCGAACGCGCCCACGGCGCCGGCGGTGCAGGTGTGGCTGTCGGTGCCGATGATCACGTCTCCGGGCCGGGCGACGTGCTCGACGATGTGGTTGTGGCAGATGGCGCGGCTGCCGCCGTCCGCCGCCGGGCCGATGAAGTTGCCGCCGCTGAGCGCGGCGAACTCCTGTTGCCGGCTGCCGAGGTTCTCCACCCGCTCGATGAGCTCGGCGCCGTTCGCGCGGCGGGCGAGCACCGGGGCCGCCAGCGACAGGTGGTCCTGGAAGAAGTAGACGGACCGCGGGTCCGCCAGGACGGCGCCGGGGCCGAACTGCTGGGTGAACATGCCCGCGGCCATGGGGGTGACGTACTCGTGGGAGAAGCGGACGTCCGTCCGGACGAAGTAGGACTGGCCGATCCGGACGCTCGCGTCCGCGGGCAGCGGGTTGCGGGACGAGAGGCGGCTCTGGACGATCTTCTCGACCACGTTGAGCGGGCGGGCGGCCTCGAAGGCGGGCTCGATGCGGGATCCGGCGCGGTTGAAGCCGAAGAGTCCGCCGAGGTCGACGATGGCGCGCTCGATCTCGTTGGCCCGGCGGGTGAAGGCCTCCAGCGGCAGTTCCTCGCCCGCCAGCAGCGCTTCGAGGAGCTCGAAGTCGTCGCAGGTGACGATGCCGACGTTGCGGCAGTTCTGTTCGTAGATCCGCTCGAAGGACTGGGCGAAGACCACTTCGACGCCCGCGTACTTCTCGGCGTAGACGGCGTGTTCGCGGGAGGAGCCGCAGCCCTTGGCCTCACCGCTGACGATGATCTGCGGGCCGAAGGCGCGCAGCGCGCCCTCGCCGACCCGCTTGCCGCGCAGGCCCAGGTAGGCGTAGTCGCCGAGCTTCTCGTCGTACCAGTAGCAGCACCAGCCGGGGATCATCTCGTCCGTGGAGATGTTGTTCATCAGCGGGGTGCGCAGCAGCTGGGCCGTGGTGAGGGTGCCGCTGCCGTCCAGCTGGGCGGCGAGCGCGTCCGTGTCCTCGGTCACGACGAGGACCTTGCCCCGGAGGCGGATCGTACGGCGCTCGGCGGCGCCGTCCGTGGTGTCACTCGGCGGTCGCAATGATCTGCCTTATCTGCTCGTCGGTGAGGGGGCCGCGGGTGGACTTCGCCTTCGCCAGCACCTTCTTGAGGTAGGCGGCGTTGGAGCTGTCGTAACCGTTGACGGTGAGCCAGTACTTGACGTTGTTGGTGCCCGACGCCTCGTCGATGAGCACCTCCTGCTGCCGGCCCAGGAAGCTCGCGGGGACGCTGGAGTACACGCTGTCCTTGACCAGCAGATTGCCCTTCTCGTGGGCCTTGAGGATCGCGGAGGCGTGCACCCCGGCGCTGGTCTTGAACACGTCCCGGCCCAGGGCGGGATAGTTCTGGGGGATGTCGACCCCCAGCACGGGCGCCGCGTCGTCGCAGTAGTCCCGCAGCGCCTTGAGGTCGTAGCTGTGGTGCCCGTCCAGGTGGGTGTTGACGATGAGCTGGTCGAGGGAGGCGTTTCCGGCGCGCTCCCCGATGCCCAGGATCGTGCCGTGGACGCGTTCGCAGCCCAGGGCGAGGGCGGTGAGCGAGTTGGCGAGGGCCAGCCCGCGGTCGTTGTGGCCGTGCCATTCGAAGGCGACCGGGTGGCCCCGGTCCAGGAACTGGCGCCGGGACCAGTGGATGAGGGAGGCCGCGCCGTGCGGCAGCGCGGCGCCGACCGTGTCGCAGAGGGTGATGCGGGCGACGCCTGCCTCGACGGCCGCGTCGTACACCCCGGCGAGCACCTCGGGGGTGCACCGCACGGCGTCCTCGAGGACGAGCACGAACTCCACGCCCTCGCGCCGGCAGGCGACGGCGGAGTCGCGGACGTGGCGCTGGATGGAGGCGAGGTCCCAGTCCTCGACGTACTGCCGGATGGGGCTGACCCCGATGAACAGGTAGGCGTCGACGGGCACCGAGGCCTGCTGGGCTATCTCGCAGATCGCGTGGATGTCCGCCGGGTGGGTGCGGCCCGCGTAGCCCTGGACGAGGGGGAGCCGGTTGTCGGCGATGTGCCGCGCGATCTCCACGCATTCCTTCAGGGCGACCGGATCCGATCCGGGGAATCCGAGGTCGGCCGAGTGGACGCCGGTGCGGGCCATGTGCTCCACCAGCATCAGCTTCTGGTCCAGCGACGGGTTGCGGATGTTCGGAGCCTGGAGTCCGTCGCGCAGCGTCTCGTCGAAGAGTTTCCCGGTGTGGGCCGGCGCCGGGGTGGCCGGCACCGCTTCGACGCTGTTCCAGTTGAACCAGACGTCGGGGTGCGGGTGCGCATTCCGGCCGGTGTTGCTGTTCACTACGACCTCCGCGTGCTCTGGTGGTGGTACGGGAAGGAGGACAGGGCAGGTTCCGGCGGTCATTCCTGCCAGGCGGGAAGGGGCCCGGACCGGGGGGTGAGCGAGACGGGCAGACTGCTCATGCCCGTGAGGAAGTTCGAGTAGATGCGCTGCTCGTCACCGGTCTGCGCGACGGAGCCGACGAAGGTCCGCAGGGCGTCGAGCATCGCGGTGATCTCGACCCGGCCGAGGTAGGCGCCCAGGCAGAAGTGCGGGCCGTAGCCGAGCGAGAGGTGCTTGTTCGGGGTGCGGGCGAGGTCGAAGCGGTGCGGGTCGGTGAAGACGCGCTCGTCGCGGTTGGCGGCGCAGAGCCAGAGGGTGACGAGGTCGCCCTTCGCGATGGTGCGGCCGTGGAGTTCGACGTCCTCGGTGGCGGCCCGGCCGAAGTGCAGGGTGGGGGTGGTCCAGCGCAGGACCTCCTCGGTGGCCTCCTTGAGCGGGGCCGTGCCGTCCTGGAGCGCCCGCCACTGCCCGGTGTCGTGGGCCAGCGTCCGCACGGCGCCGATCATGGAGAGGCGGCTGGTCTCGTCGCCGCCCATGATGAGGCTGTAGCAGTTGAGGACGATGGCGTCGTCGTCGAGCAGGGTGGACCCGGCGGGCTCCGTCGCCATCAGGCTGATGGCGTCCGAGCCGGGGTGCGCGCGGCGGTGGCGGACCAGGTCGTGGAAGTACAGCAGCAGTTCGGCGCGGGCGAGGCGGTCCTCGCCCTCCTGGAGGTTCGCGTAGTCCGAGGCCAGGGCCGACTTGGTCAGGGTGAGGATGTGCTCCCGGTCGGACTCGGGCACGGCCAGCAGGTCGCAGATGGTGGCGAGCGGCACGTACGAGGCGATGTCCTGGGCGAAGTCGCATCCGCCGCGCTCCAGTGCCTCGGTGACGAGGCGCCGGCTGGTGCGGCGGACCTGGCGCACCACGCCCTCCAGGGCGCGGGGGGAGAACGCCTTGAGCAGCAGGGTGCGCAGGGCGGTGTGGTGCGGCCCGTCCGTGACGGCGAGCATGCTGCCCGCCCCGCTGTCGCCGCCGTGCAGCATGGTGGCGAGCACGTTGCCGCGCTCCGAGGTGAAGCGGGTGGAGTCGCGCAGGACGGCCGAGACGTCGGCGTGCCGGGTGAGCACCCAGAAGCCGGGGGTGGTGGCGGTGCCGGGGTGCCAGTGGACCGGGTCCTCGCGGCGCAGGTGCGCCCAGACCTCGTCGAGGCCGTCGGGGGGCAGGTGGGTGAGCGGGTCGGTGAGGTCGGGGACGGTGGCGGGGGCTGAGGTCATGGGGCGGCGGGCTCCTCGCTCGGCTCGCGGGCGGGGGAGGTCACGCGGCGGGCGGCACGGGGGCGCCGCCGCTGTGGCTGCCGCTGCCGCTGCCGCTGCCGCTGCCGCTGCCGCTGCCGCTGCCGCTGCCGGCCAGGCTGTGGGGCCGCATGTCGGTCCAGTGCTCCTCGACGTAGTCCAGGCAGGACTGGCGGCCCGCCGCGCCGTGGACCGTGCGCCAGCCGGCGGGCACGCCGGTGGCGGCCGGCCACAGCGAGTGCTGCCCCTCGCCGTTGACCAGGACCAGGTAGAAGGCGTCGTCGTTCTCGAAGGGGTTGCTCATGGGTGTCCCTCTCACATGGGGCGCGGGGCCGGCGGGGCGGCGCGGCGGTGCCACCGGTGCGGATGCGGCGCGGTGCGCGCCGCCGGCCGGGGCGGCCGTACGGCGCGAGCCGCCGGCGCGGGAGACGGCCTCGGGCCGGGGCCCCGGTGACGGGGCCTCACGGACGGCCGGACGGCCGGCCCGGGCGGTGGAAGTGCGGCTACCCGCACCATCGTGGTGCGGGTACCCGTACCTCTTCATCGTTGTTCAGATCTCACGCCGCGGGCAAGAGGTTTCCCTGCAAGGAAAAAGCCCAGTTCACGGCCGCTTGGCCGTGGGGACGTCCACCGGGGTCAGCAGCTGGGTGAGGTGCCGGGACGAGGCCTCCCAGGACCACTCCTCCTCGACCCAGCGGCGTCCGGCGGCGCCCATCGCCGCACGGCCCGGGGAGATGATCAGCTCGGCCAGGGCCTCCGCGACCCCGGCGACGTCCCGGCCGTCGACCACCCTCCCGGCCTGCCCGTCGAGGACCGCGTCCGGCGCACCGCCGGAGTCCCCCGCGAGCACCGGCAGACCGGTCGCGGAGGCCTCCAGGAAGACGATGCCGAGCCCTTCGGCCTCCAGCCCCGCCCGGCGCGTGCGGCACGGCATGGCGAACACGTCGGCCGCCGCGTAACAGGCGGGCGTCTCGCTGTGGTCGAGGCCCCCGGCGAACACGACCGACCCCGGGGCGTGCCGGTCGGCGAGGCGGCGCAGCCGCCGCTCGTCGGGCCCCCTGCCCACCACCAGCAGCGCCGCGTCGGGCACCGTCCGCCGGATCTGCGGCATGGCGCGGATGAGGGTGTCCTGCCCCTTGCGGGGTACGAGGCGGGCGACGCAGAGGATGACCGTCCGGTGCTCCAGTCCGTACCGCCGGCGCAGCGTGCGGCCGGTGGTGAGGTCGGGCCGGAACACGTCCGCGTCGACTCCCGGCACCAGGCGGCTCATCCGGGCGCGCGGGCCCAGCGCCGGGGCGATGCGGGCCCTGGTGTACTCCCCCAGATAGGTCACCACGTCCACGCTGTCGCCTACGCGCCGCAGGAGGCGGCGTGCGCCGGGTACGCGGGCCCACCAGATCTCGTGGCCGTGGGTGGTGGCGACGATCCGCCGGATCCCGGCGCGGCGCAGTGCGGGGGCCATCGCCGCCAGCGGGGCGGCGGCCCCGAACCAGACGCGGTCGCAGCCGTGCCGGCGGGCGAGGTCCAGGGCCCGGGCCGTGGCCCGCCGCGTCGGTAACAGGGTGCGCGCGGGGTCCCGTATGACCGGGAAGGGCAGGGTGGCGTCGAACTCGGCGGCGCCGGGCTCGGAGGAGGTGTAGACGACCACGTCGTCGTCCGGCACGCGGGTGGCCATGGCGTGCACGAAGGTCTCGATGCCGCCCTGCCGGGGCGGGAAGTCGTTGGTGATGATCAGAGTGGTGCCCATGGGGCAGGCTCCTTTCCTCGGGGACCGGGGATCCTCGATCGGTGGACGGGGTCAGCGGGTGAACAGGTAGTTGCGGCAGTCGCCCCGGATCTCCCGGGCCTGCGCCCAGCGGCCGCCCTGCCAGCGGCGCATCCGGTAGCCGAACGGCCGCAGCCGGCGGACCAGGTCCGCCGGGCTCGCCCCGTACTTCGCGAGGTGTCTGGGCTCGATCTCCAGGAGGAGCACCGGCCGGTGGCGCAGCAGGGTGTCGCGGGCGCCTTCGAGCAGGGCCGGTTCGGCTCCCTCGATGTCGGCCTTGACGAAGCTCACCTTCTCCAGCCCCGCCCCGCGCACCAGCCCGTCCAGGGTGTCCACGGTGGTCGGCACCGGCCGTGAGGTGCGGAACTCCGCGTTGGGGCCCGGGCCTTCGGAGCCCTCGGTGAGGTAGGCGCGCCCGTGCACGGGCGCGCCGCGGCGCATCGGCAGGCTCAGCACGCCGTGTCCGGTCCGGGAGCCCAGCGCGGTGCGGTGTACGACGACGTTGGCGCAGCCCAGGCCGCGGGCCGCCAGGCGCAGCCAGCGGGCCGGGCCGGGCAGCGGTTCCACGCTGTGCACCTGTCCGGCGCGTCCGACCAGGTGGGCGAGGGTCCAGGTGTAGAGCCCGTACTCGGCACCGATGTCCAGGCAGACGTCTCCGGGCCGGACGAACTCCCGCAGCCCCGCGACCTCGTCCTCGACGAAGGGCATGCGGGGCGCGGCCCAGTGCAGTGCCCCGGCGACTCCGGCCGTCCGGCGGCTGCCCGTGCGCGGCGCCCTCATCGGGCGCCCCCGGCGGGCACGGCCGGCAGGGGCCGGCGGGCGGGCCCGGGGACCGTGCGTCGGCCGGGCGCGAGGGATCCGGGGCCGTGGGAGCCGGGGTGGTGGGAGAAAGGCCGGTGGGAGAAAGGCCGGTGGGAGAAGGGCCGGTCGGATCCCGCCGCGATCCTCGGCCAGACGAAGAGTACGAGGGGCAGCGCGAGGTAGCCGAACCGTCCGGCCGGGGCCAGCAGGAAGGCCGTGCACAGGCCCAGGGCGAGCCGGTCGGCCGCGGCCACCACCCCGGCGGGCGGGCGTACGACGAGGGAGGCGGCGACGGCGGTCCCGCCGCACAGGAGCAGCGCCATCGCCGCGTACCAGCCGACCGGGCCCAGGTCCGCGAGCAGCCGGCCCGGCAGCGGGCTGGCGGCCGGGGTCGCCACCGGGGCCCGGCCGGTGGGAAAGGCCAGCACCTGCTGGAACATGGGGCCGGGCGACAGCAGGGCACTGGGCAGCACGGCGGCGAGCGTGCCGGCCGCCGTCACCAGCGCGCAGCGCACGGCGCGGCGGCCACCGCCGGCGCCGCTCGCGGCGAGCAGGGCCACCGCGACGGCGAGGGCGGGCCAGGCCGTCCACTTCAGCGAGCAGGCGGCGGCGAGCACCAGGCCCGCGGCGACCGGGCGGTGGCGTGCCGCGAGGGCCAGGCCCAGGCAGCACAGCCCCGTCATCGGCAGGTCCACGCCGCTGACGCAGAGCGGCAGGGCCACCACGGGCGAGGCGATCAGGACCGCCAGGGCCGTACGGAACGTACGGGGTGCACGGGATGTACGGGACGGCGCCGGAAGGGTGGTGGCGAGGGCTGCCCGGCTCCCGGCGGGTGCGGCGAGCACGCGGCGGCCGGCCCACAGGCTCAGCAGGAACACCGCCGCGCACCAGACTCGGGCGTCCCCGAGGATCCGGGCGGGGCCACCGTCCCCGAAGAGTGCGCGGGGCAGTCCGAACAGGGCCATGCCCGGCAGGTAGGGGTTGTAGTCCGTGACGGTCAGCGGGTCCGCGAGGTAGGGCGTGGACTGGCTCACCAGCAGCTCCGCCGACCTCTCGATCACCCCCACCTCGCTCTGTCCGCTCCCCGTCAGGAGCAGGTACAGCAGCGGCAGTACGAGGGCTCCGAGCAGGGCGCAGCCGACGGCCCAGGTACGGGCGCGCGGGCGCGGCAGCAGGCACGAGGCGAGGGCCGCGCCCCCGTAGCCGGCCGCCGCGCACGCGCCCCAGACGCGGTGCGTGTCCAGGTTCGAGACCAGGGGGAAGGCCCCGGCCCAGACGGCCGCGAGCAGCCAGCCGCCCACCCAGATCCGCCGCCGTCCCACGCGGCGCACGGCCCTGCCGGCCGAGGCGGTCATTGCGGTCATTGCGGTTCCAGCCTGTCGAATCAGCACACGTTCATTGCATCCGAGGGGCAGGGGTGGGGTCATGACAGGTAGGTCGAGAGGTGGGGGTCGGGTTTCCCCCACCACGGCGGTCAGCCGAGGTCCCGGTCGACCCGCAGGTCGGACATGGCCACGAGGATGCGCCGGTCACCGCGGAAGGGCTCCCGGGCGTGCGTGGCAAGGTGGTTGTCGACGACGAGGACGTCGCCCCGCTGCCAGGGGAAGGAGACCGAGGCGTCCTCGTACAGCTTCCCGATCAGGGCGACGGCCTCGTCCTCGATGGGCGTGCCGTCCCCGTAGAAGGCGTTGCGCGGCACCCCTTGGGGCCCGTACGCGCCGAGGAGGTACTCGGCGACCTCGGGCTGGAGCGCGGAAACGTGCCACAGGTGGGCGTGGTTGAACCACACCGGCTCCCCGGTGCGGGGGTGCCGGGAGACGGCCTGGCGCACCGCGCGGGTGCGCAGCCCGTCCTCGCCCACCCACTCGAACTCGGTGTGCGAGGCACGGCAGTAGGCCTCGACCTCGGCGCGGTCGGTGGTCTGGAAGACGACCTGCCAGGGCATGTCGAGCACGGGGCCGTAGTTGCGCACGTAGCAGACGCCGTGCCGCTGGAACCGCTCCCGGAGCTCGGCCGGGATCCGGGGGAAGACCGCCCGCTCGCTCGCGACGGGCGTGGCGCCGCCGGTCCGCGAGGGCCGGTCGCCGTAGAAGTACAGCGTGCCGGGCCAGTTGTGTGAGTAGGACATCTCGTGGTGGAAGGCGATCCACTGGTCCTGGCTGAGCTCGGTGGAGGTGAACACCTTGTCGGCGATCTCGGTGCGCGGCGCGGCCCGTTCCAGGTAGTCCAGCAGCTCGGGCGAGAACGCGCGGGCCGCGGCCCCGAATTCCTCGGGGCTGCCGACGGCGAAGCCGCGGAAGAGCAGCGCGCCGTGGCGGTCGAGTTCCTCGCCGAGCTGCGCCCGGTGGGCGCGGATCCACTCGTCCAGGCGCAGGCCCGGGGCGGTCGCCTCGATGCGCAGCAGGAAGGGTTCGGGGTCCAGCGGGGCCGCGGTGACCGGGCCGGTGAACCGGGCCCGTACGTCCTGGGCGGTCATGCGGCGGCTCCTTCGCAGACGGAGGCGACGGGGTCGGACATGGCGGCGAGGATGCGTCGGGGGCCTTCGAAGGGCTCGCGGGCATGCGCGGTGATCATGTTCTCGACGAGCAGTACGTCGCCGAGCTCCCAGTCGAAGCCGGTGGTCTCGGCGGTGAAGGCGGCGCGCAGTTCGTCGAGGGTCTCGTCCTCGATGGGCGTGCCGTCGCCGTAGTAGGTGTTGTACGGCAGGTTCTCCTCGCCGAGGGCCGCGCGCAGCCCCGCGCAGACCTCCTCGGCCAGCGAGGTGACGTGGAAGAAGACGGCGTGGTTGAACCAGGTCCGCTCGCCCGTCACCGGGTGGCGGTGCAGCGCGGGCCGTGTCTGACGGGTCCTCAACTGGTTGCCGTCGAACCATTCGACGGAGATCCCGGCGCCCTCGCAGTAGGCCCGTACCCGCTCGGGGTCGTCGGTCTGGAAGGTCTCCTGCCAGGACAGGCTGATGCCGGGGATGTAGTTGCGCACGTACTGCACGCCGAGCCGCTCGAACCTGGCGACGGTCTCGGGGCGCAGCCGGGCCAGTACCTTGCGGGAGTCGGCGAGGGGGGTGCGGCCGCCGCGGTCGGCGGGCCGCTCGCAGCAGAAGACGATCCGCAGCGGCCAGTTCTCCGTGTACGACTGCTCGTTGTGGAGGAGGATGTGCTGGTCGGCGGGGTGTTCGGTGGAGGTGTAGATGTTGTCCGACACCTCGGTGCGGGGCGAGGAGCGCTCGCCGTACGTGAGGACCTGCTCGGACAGCGCGCCCATCACGGTGCGGAACGCGGCGGCGTCGGTCACGGCGAAGCCGCGGAACAGGACCGCCCCGGCCCGCCGGGCCAGGTCGTCCACCAGCGGCCGCCGGGTGGTGATCCAGTCGGCCAGGTGGATGCCGGGCGCGTCCGCGCGGACCAGAGCGGGCAGGGTGCGTCCGTCCCGTTCCTGCGACACGGTCACGGACGGTGCCCCGGCGCGTACGTCGTTCAGCTGTGTCATCAAGGATCTCCAGATCAGTGGCAGCGAGAGGTTCGGCAACAGCCCCTCGATCGCTCCGGCCCTGCGCACGCCACGGTGCGGGTAGCCGTACCCCTTCATCCTTGATCGGACGTATGTGCGGCGGCAAGATGTTTCCCTGGGAGGAAAGTTCGCAGGCCAGAGCCCTCGGAACGGTACGTTCAGAGGGCTGCGGGCGACCACGGGAGGACCACGCGGACGGTGGTGGGCCCGCCGGCCGGGCTGGTGAGGACGACCTCGCCGTTCAGTGCGGTGGCCCGGTCCGCCATGCCCCGCACCCCGGTTCCGCCCTGGGGCGCGGCGCCCCCCACCCCGTCGTCCGTGACCACGGCGACCAGGTGGTTGCCCTCCTGGGCCAGGGACACGGTGATGATGGTGGGCGAGGCGTGCTTGACGGCGTTGGTCAGGGATTCCGCGATGATGAAGTAGGCCGCCGCCTCGACGTTGACGGCCGGACGCCGCTCCAGCGTGCAGTCGAGGCGGACCGGTACGTAGAACTTGTCGGTCAGCGCCTCGACGGCCGCGCGCAGTCCGCGGTCGCTCAGGATCGGCGGCTGGATCCCGTGCACCAGGTCGCGGATCTCCTCCAGGGCCTGGTCGATCCCGCGGTGCGTCTCCAGCAGCACCTCCCGCAGCTCCTCGGCGCTGCGGCCGGAGCGGCGGGTGACCTGCGAGATGCGCATCATGAGCGCGGCCAGCCGGGCCTGGGCCCCGTCGTGCAGGTCGCGTTCGATCCTGCGGTAGTCGGCGTCGTTGACCCGCAGCGCGGCGATCCGCTGCTGTTCGGCCAGCACTTCGCGGCGCAGCCGCTCGTCCTCGTCGACGCGGCCGAGGATCCTGCGCACCAGCCGCGCCCGCAGCCTGCCCAGCCAGAAGAGCACCATCACGAGCAGGACGAAGAGGACGGCGGCGCCCAGACCGACCCCGAGCCGGGTCGCCGCGCCCTCGACGACGATCGTGTTGCCCTCGCCGAAGGACAGTTGCTCCGTGCGCCCGAACGGCAGGCTCACCACGAAGGCGACGACCGGCAGCGACAGGGCGAGGACGGGCAGCAGCCAGATCAGGCCGAGCAGCAGCAGGCCGAGGTAGCCGAGGTCACCCCATACGGCGGCGCCCCGCCGCGGGGCCTCCGGCCGGGCCGCGCGGGCCGGTTGCCCGCCGGGCGGGCCGGTCGGGGCAGTCCCGCCGGGCGGGCCGGTCGGGGCAGTCCCGCCGGGCGGGCCGGTCCCGTCGGCCGGACCCGTCGGGCCGGCCCCGCCCGTTGCGTCGGACGCCGAGGACTGCAGGACCGCGGCCGCCAGCAGGCGTTCGAGGTCGGCGGCCGCGCGCAGCAGCGGTATGCCGAGCAGGCCGCCCGGGGTGACACCGGCCACCCAGTGCCAGGCGCTGCGCCAGGTCGGTCCCGCCGCCGGGGCCGGCACGGGCTCGACTCCGGCGTGCGGCACGGCCCGCCGCACCGCTTTCATCACCGCCCTGACGAACAGCGCCCCGGCCAGCGGCAGCACGGCGAGGCAGAGGGAGAGCAGCCGCAGCGCGATCGACACGAGGGTGAGCGGCACCAGCAGCACACCGACCAGGCTGCCGACGGACAGGTAGATGGCCCCGGCCGCGACCTTCGACTGAACGGACTGCCCGGACCGGGTGGTCGGGGCATCCGTGACGAGCGCACCCATCAGGCGACGCTGTCCCGTCCCAATCCCCGCAGATAGTCCAGGACGGCGAGGACCCGCCGGTTGCCCTCTCCCGAACTGGGGATCTGCAGTTTGCACAGGATGGCGGTGACGTGCTTCTCCACGGCGCGCTCGGATATGTCCAGCCGGGCCATGATGCCGGTGTTGGACAGGCCCGTCGCCACGAGTTCCATGACCTGGCGCTCCCGGTTGGTGAGGAGTTCCGCGGCCCGGCGCTCGCTCGGGTTCCCGACGAACTTCTTGTAGATCTCGGCGTCCAGGACGGTCTCGCCTGCCACGACCCGTCGCAGCGCGGTGAGGAACTCGTCGATGCTGGCCACCCGTTGCTTCAGCAGGTAGCCGGTGCCGCCGCGGGCGTCGCGGACCAGGTCCTTGGCGTACTCGTACTCCACGTACTGCGAGAGCACCAGGACGGCGGTGCCGGGACATCGCCGCTGGATGTCCCGGGCCGCCCTGATGCCCTCGTCGGTGTGGGTGGGCGGCATGCGCACGTCCATGATCGCCACGTCGGGTGCGCACGCGTCGACCACCTCGAGGACGTCGGTCACATCGGCCAGCGAGGCGACGACCTCGATTCCCTCATCCTCCAGCAGCCGCTGCATTCCCATGCGCAGGAGCGCGGAATCTTCGGCGATCAGGACGCGCACAGTCTCTCCCCTTGCTACTGGCGAGTGGTCGCCATCGTGATGCCGGCCTTCCCGAGGAGCCGCCGGGTCGCCATCAGGCCCACGGTGGCCGAGACCGCCACGCATGCGAGGACCAGCCCCGACAGCGCCCCCCACGGCACGCTCAGTGGAACCACGTCGTACGTCACGCGCAGCGCCGCGCGATAGGCCTGGAGTCCCGATGCCACCACCACGGCGGCGACCACGGCCGCGACGGTGGTCGTGCACCCAGTTTCCCACAGGGCCATGTTCCTCAACTGCTTCTCGCTGACGCCGACAAGTCGCATGTCGGCGAACTCCCGGGTGCGCCTGCTGTACGACATGACCAAGGTACTCGCCACGGAGATCAATGCGTAGGCGGATGCGGGACCCGCCAGCACCACCAGGACCAGCATGTTGAGCCGTTCTTGATCGCTCGACGAGCGGGCGAACCACTGGCCGGTCTCCGTCACCCGCACCCGGTCCGCGCCGAGCCGGGAGGTCAGTTCCCGGGCGACCGCGCGGGCCGCGCCGGCCGAGGCCGTGTCGAGCAGGACCGTCGCCCGTCCGGGTTCGGGAGCCCCGGGCGTCCCGGCCGGAAGGACCACGTGCGGTACGGCCGTTCCGCCGTCGAGGACAGCGGCCACCTCGGCGGTGGCGGGGCTCCCGCCGAAGAGTCCGTACGTCAGCCGGGTGCCCACGTGGTAGCCGTACCAGCCGGCGTACTCCCGCGAGACCGCGACCTGGCCGGGGCGCAGCTGCGTGACGGCGCCCTCGACGACGTCGACGCGGTGGGTGCGGGCCAGGGCGGGCAGGTCGGCCACGGCGCCGCGGTCCTGGCGTACGGAGGTCCGGTCGGCGACGGCCAGTTCCAGGCCGGCCGGCGCCGACACGGCGCTGACCCGGGGGTCGGCCCGGAGCGCGGCCAGCACGTCCTCGGCCAGCGGTCCGCCGGAGGCCCCTTCCACCACCAGCTGCCCGAGGGTGCGGCCGCGGTCGTCGGACTTGATCGTGGCGCCCGTGGTGGACAGGACGGAGGTGAACACCCCGACCACGGCGACGATGGCCAGGACCGGCCCGACCAGGGAGGCCGTCCGCAGCCGGGAGGTGCCGAGCGACTCCACGGCGAGGCGGGCGGGCACGGAGCTCGAGCGCCGGAACGGTGCGGCCAGCAGCCGGGTCAGCGCGGGCAGGTAGGCCGGGCCCAGGGAGGACGCGGCGAGGGTCAGCGCCATCGAGCCGAACAGGGCCAGCGGGATGGACCCCTCCAGTCCGGCCTGCGGGGCCAGCCCCACCATGACCGCGCCCGCCGCGAGCAGCAGCAGGCCGGTCACCCAGCGGCCCCCGGTCATGGCCCGGGTGTCCAGTACGGCTTCCCGCAGTGCCTCGGTGGCCCGGACCCGGGAGGCGCGGCGGGACGCGGCCATCGCGCCGAGCACGGCCATGACCAGCCCGGAGGCGGCCGCGATCAGCAGCGGGCCGGCCATCGGACCGGCCCGCAGCTCCGCGGGCGACAGGCCCGTGCTGTTGAGGCCGTCCACGGCCCACGGGGTGGCCACGGCGGCGAGCAGGCAGCCCACCGCCACGGCGGGCACCGCGACGGCCAGGCTCTCCCCGATCACCATGCGGCGCACCTGCCGCGCGCCCGCGCCGACCAGCCGCAGCAGGCCCATGTCCTGGCGGCGCAGGGCGACGCTGAAGGCGCAGGTGCCGGCGATGACGAACACGGTCACGAAGGCAGTGACGATGCCGGCCATCACCAGCACGGTCTGGATGCCGCCGAGGTCGAGCCCTCCGCTGACCAGGGTGTGGGCGGTCCCCCGGCCGTCCTCGATGGTGATGGAGGGGCGGCCCTCCGAGGACGGCTGGCGGACCGCGAAGGTGGCGGCCAGGGCCGCCGAGGACACCGCGATCAGCGCGACGCCGAGCACGAGGGAGACGAAGGTGCCCAGGAACAGCGGCGCGTGGTGGCGGACCGAGCGCACGGACAGCTGCCACATCACGCGTCCCACCGGCCGAGGCGGGCGGTGATGCGCTCGACGGTCGGGGCGCGGTCGGTGCCCACCACGCGGCCGTCGACCAGGTAGACCACCTGGTCCGCGTAGGCGGCGGCCACCGGGTCGTGGGTGACCATCACCACCGTGCCCCCGGCCCGGTCCACCAGGTTCCGCAGCAGGGCCATGACCTGACGGCCCGTGGCCCGGTCGAGCGAGCCGGTGGGCTCGTCGGCGAAGACCACCTCGGGCTCGGCCACCAGGGTCCGGGCGATGGCCACGCGCTGCTGCTGTCCGCCCGAGAGCTGTGCGGGGCGGCGGTCGGCCAGCTCCTCCAGGCCGACCTGGGCGAGGGCGCCCAGCACCACCGGCCGCTTGGGCTTGTGGCCGTTCAGCCGCAGCGGGAGGGCCACGTTCTCGTAGGCCGTCAGCATGGGCAGCAGGTTGAACTGCTGGAAGACGAAGCCCACCCGCTGCCGCCGGATCCCGGTGAGCTGCTCCTCGTCGCACGCGGCGAGGTCGGTGTCGCCGAGGAGCACCTGCCCGCCCGAGGGCCGGTCGAGTCCCGCGGCGCAGTGCATCAGGGTCGTCTTGCCCGAACCGGAGGGGCCCATGACGGCGGTCATGGCGCGGGCCGGGAACTCCACGGTGACCTCGTGCAGGACCGGTCCCGTGGCGCCCGGGTAGGTCTTGGACACCGAGACCAGTCGCGCGGCCGACACCTTCATGTCGGTGAGAAGTGCCATGTCGTGAATCCTTTGCCGATGCGGTGGGTGGGGCGGGTGGGGTGGAGCGGGGCGGGGCGGGTGGCGGGGGTGGAGGGGTGGAAGCGGAACCGGTCCAGTCCAGCACCGCGGGGTGCCCGGGCGCAGTGGGCCTGAGGGGACACCTCGGGGGCGGGTTTTCCCTACCGACAGGTGGCGGAGGCGGGACTAGAGTTCCGGGAAGATCGCCGAGCGCCGGACGGATGATCCGGTTCCACGAAGGGTGCGCACATGTCCGGCCAGCCGTTGCCGCAGGAACCGAGCGGGCAGACCGTTGCCGTCTGGGAGGCGATGCGGTCGGGGCCCCGGCACTTCCTGCGGTCCCGCTGGCCGCTGCGCAGCTGGGCCTACGTGTTCAGCGGCGCGCTGTTCGGCGTGGGCGTGCTGCTGTGCCTGGCCGTGCTGGTGGCCCTCGGCGTGACGCTCTCGGTGGTCGGCGTGGGCCTGCTGGTCCTGGCGGCGACCGCGCTGCTCGGGATCCCCGTGGCCCGGGCGGAGCGGCGGCGGCTGCGGCTGGTCGAGCGGGCCGTGCCGGCGGATCCGCACGGCCCGCTGCGGGACCTGGGCGCCTGGGCGCGGATGCGGACCCGGCTGCGGGAGTCGGCGACCTGGCGGGAGCTGGGCTACACGGCGCTGCTGGCCGTCGTCTTCGCCGGTGCGGGCCTGGGCGCGACCGCGCTGCTGGCGTTCTCGGTGATGCTGCTGGTCTCGCCGGTGGTGGTGTGGGCGCTGGCACCGGAAACCGTGATGATCATTCCCGGCCAGGCGGTGGGCCATCCGCTGGCCGCGCTGCCGTTCAGCCTCTGCGGGGCCCTGGGCCTGGTCCTGTCCGCGTACGCCGCGGGGCTGCTGGCGGGTGCGCAGGTACGGACGGCCTGGTTCCTGCTCGCGCCCCGCGAGGCGCAGGACGACCACCGGGTCATCGAACTCACCCGTTCCCGGGCCCGGCTGGCGGACGCCTTCGAGGCCGAGCGCCGGCGCATCGAGCGCGATCTGCACGACGGCGCCCAGCAGCAGCTGGTGGCCCTGACGATGACGCTGGGCCTGGCCGAGATGGAGCTGGGCGACCGGAGTCCCGCGGCCTCCGAGCTGGTCGCCCGGGGCCGCGGGGAGGCCCGCCGGGCCCTGGACCAGCTGCGGGACCTCGTACGGGGCATCCATCCCCAGGTGCTGACCGATCACGGGCTGGCCGCCGCCGTCGCGGAGGTCGCGCTGCGCAACCCCGTCCCGGTCACGGTGGACATCGACCTGCCGCGGCGGCTGCCGGGCCAGGTGGAGACCATGGCGTACTTCGCCGTGACCGAGGCGCTGGCCAACGCGGTCAAGCACAGCGGGGCCTCCGCGATCTCCGTCGTCGGCCGGCTGGAGGGCGACCGGCTTATCCTGTTGATCACCGACGACGGGCGCGGCGGGGCGGATCCCGGCAAGGGCACCGGTCTGTCCGGGCTGGCGGACCGCATGGCGATCCTCCGGGGCCGGCTGCTGGTCTCCAGTCCGGTCGGCGGTCCGACCCAGCTCCGAGTGGAGGTCCCGTGCTCCGCGTAGTCCTTGCCGAGGACGCAGTGCTGCTCCGTGCAGGACTCGTCGAACTCCTGACCCGCAGCGGCCACGAGGTGGTCGCCGCGGTCGGCGACGCGCAGGCGCTGGCGCGCGCGGTCGACGCCGAACTGCCCGACATCGTCATCACCGACGTCCGGATGCCCCCGGACTTCCGGGACGAGGGCCTGAAGGCGGCGCTGGAGCTGCGGGCCCGGCACGAGCGGCTGCCCGTGCTGGTGCTGTCCCAGTACGTGGCCACCGCGTACGCCACCCAGCTGGTCGGCGGCGGCGGTACGGGCGCGGCGGGGCTCGGCTACCTGCTCAAGGACCGGGTCGGCGAGGTCTCGGAGTTCCTGGACACCCTGCGGCGGGTCGCCGCCGGGCAGACCGTCATCGACCCGGAGGTGGTCCGGGTGCTGCTGCGCCAGCAGACGGCGAGCCGTCCGCTGAACCGGCTCACCCCCCGGGAGCGGGAGGTGCTGACGCTGATGGCCGAGGGGCTGACCAACCAGGCGATCGCGCAGCGGCTCACCGTCACCGAGGCCTCGGTGGTCAAGCACTCCAGCAACATCTTCATGAAGCTGGACCTGGACCCGGCCGAGGGCAACCGGCGGGTCCTCGCGGTCCTCGCCCACCTGCGGGGCGAATCCGCCTGAGGGCGGGGCGGGTTGGGGGCTCAAGGAGTCAGTACCACCCGTCCTGGATGCGCGTCAGCCAGTCGGCCACGGCCGTGAAGTCGCCCTCGGCCGTGCCGGGCCGCGGCGGCGGGCCCACGGTGTCGCCGCGGTCGCCGGCATGCGGGTAGGAGCCCAGGAAGCGGACCTTCGGGGCGATCCGCTTCAGGCCCATCAGGGCCTCGCCCACCCGCCGTTCGGTGACGTGCCCCTCGGCGTCCATGACGAAGCAGTAGTTGCCGATCCCCTCCCCCGTCGGGCGTGACTGGATCAGCATCAGGCTGACCCCGCGGACGGCGAACTCCTGGAGCAGGTCGAGCAGGGCGCCGGGCCGGTCGCCGGCGAGCCAGACCGCCACCGAGGTCTTGTCCCGTCCGGTGGGCGCGGCGGGCCGGGCGGCACGGCCGACGAGCACGAACCGCGTCTCGGCGTTCTCGGCGTCGTGGATCTCGGTGACCAGGGGGTGCAGGCCGTAGCGGGCCGCCGCGAACTCGCCCGCGAAGGCCGCGTCGTAGCGGCCCTCCTGCACCAGGCGGGCGCCGTCGGCGTTGGAGGAGGCCGACTCCCAGACCGCGTACGGCAGATGCCGGCGCAGCCAGCTCCTGACCTGGGACTGCGCCACCGGGTGACCGGTCACGGTCTTGATGTCGTCGAGCGCCGTGCCGGGGCGGACCAGCAGGGCGAAGGCGATGGGCAGGCGCACCTCGCGGTAGATCATCAGCGGTTCGCCCTGGGCGAGTTCGTCGATGGTGGTGGTGACCCCGCCCTCGACGGAGTTCTCGATCGGCACGAGGGCGGCGGCGGCCTCGCCGCCGCGGACGGCGTCCAGCGCCGCGGGCACCGACACCATGGGGACGAGCTCCCTGGTGGCCGCTTCGGGGAGGGTGTGCAGGGCGGCCTCGGTGAACGTTCCCTCCGGGCCGAGATAGACGTATCGGGTTGCCGACATGCCGGTCACCCTAGGCCGGGCCTGCGCCGCACCCCCTCGCACGGGGCCCGTCCTGAGCCCTGCACAGGCGCTCTGACCTGCGCACTTTCCTCCCAGGGAAACACCTTGCCCGCGACCATGCGTTCGATCAAGGATGTGGAGGTACGGGCAGCCACACCCCCGATGGTGTGGATAGCCGTACCAACGGGGGGCCGGCCACGACAGCGGCGGCACACCCCCGGGCCGCCGTCCGCACCTTTCCGCCGGCGTGCCGGAAGACGCACTGCGCGCACACGTCCGTGCCGCCTCGGGCAGTGCCGGTCGAGCGATGTCGAGCGATGGGGGAGGACATGAACATGCGGCATGCCGCCGACCTGCTGAGCACGTTGGCGCGGGAGCACGCGGTACCCGGTGCCCAGCTCGCCGTGGACACGGGCACGGAGGTGTTCTCGGTGGCCACCGGTGTCACCCGGTCCACCGCCGGTGTGCCGGTGGAGGACGGGACGGCGTTCGCCTACGGATCGGTCACCAAGGCGTTCACGGCGACCCTGGTGCTCCAGCTCGCCTCCGACGGCGACATCGGGCTCGACGATCCGCTCGCGGACTCGCTGGCGGAGTTCCGGCGGCCGAAGGACCGGGCCGCCGCCGCCCTGACCGCCCGTCAGTTGCTGTCCCACACCGCGGGCCTGGTCTCCGACCACCAGCTCCCCGACCCCGGGGAGCGGTCGCTGTTCCGGTACGCGGCGAGCGTCGCCGCGCTCCCCCTGCTGCTCGCGCCCGGCACCTCCTTCAGCTACGCCAACACCGGCTACAACCTGCTGGGCCGCCTCGTCGAAGAGGTCACGGGCACCTCGTGGCAGACCGCCCTGGGGGACTTCCTGCTGGGCCCCCTGGGCATACGGCCGCACTTCCTGCACGGCTCCGGCCCGGGCGGCCGCGTAGAGGCCGAGGGGCATGCCGTCCGTCCCGGTGAGCGGGAGGCCAGACCCGTCGGCCTGTACCTGCCGCCCACCTGGGCCCCGGCCGGCGGACTGTGCGGCAGCGCGCGGGACCTGCTCGGCTTCGCCCGGCTGCACACCGGCGCCGCCGCGGGCGCCGACACCCTGCTCGGACCGCGGGACCGGGCCGCGATGCACACCCCGCAGCCCGCCGCCGACGCCTTCGGGATGGCCGACGGCTGGACCCTGGGCCTCGCCCGGTACGGCGCGGACGGCCAATGGCTGGGCCACGACGGCACCGTGGACGGCGCCACCTGCCACCTCCGCTTCCACCCGGCGTCGGGCGCGGCCGTGGCACTGACCACCAACGCCACCACGGGGACCCGGCTGTGGCCCGAGCTGCTCGCGGAACTGCGCACGCTCGGCCTCGACGTCGCCGACTACACGGGCGCCCGGCCCGAGTCCCCCCAGTCCACCGAGTCCCCCGCCGCCGGCCGCACCCCCGCGGATCCGGCCCCGCTGTACGGCGACTACGCCAACGGCGACACCGTCTTCTCCGTCCGGCCGCACGGCGACGGCATCCGGCTGAGCGACCCCTCCGGCCTGCTCGCGGACCTCGAGCTGCACGACGGACTGCGCTTCAGCGCGCGGCGCACCGACACGGCCGCCGCCCCCTACCCCGGACGCTTCGTCCCGGACCCCGCGACGGGAGCCGTGGACCTGATGCAGCTCGCGGGGCGGTCCGCCACGCGCCTGCGCGGCGTCGGCCACTCCGCGGCCTGACGGCCGCACCCCCTCGTCCCCCTTCTTCTCCCGACTTCCCCCGTCCCGTGCGGCCACCGGCCGCGGGCCGCGGTGCGGAGGTCAGTCCCTCATGGAGGCACAGCTTGACTCGCGCCGCAGCACCGGTTGACGGGCCCCTGCCCGAGCACGTGGAGTTCTGGCGGAACCGGCTGGACTCGATCACCCCGCTCGACCTGGCACTGGACCGGCAGCGCCCCGTCGTCCGGTCCACCGAGACGTCGGCGTACGCGTTCACGGTCCCCGCGGACACGGCGGCGGCCCTGCGCGCGCTCGCCGAGCGCGGCGGCACCGGCCTGCTGGAGGTGCTGGCCGCCGCGGCCTGGGCGCTGTTCGCGCGCTACTCCGGCCAGGAGGACATCGCGGTCGGCACGGTCTCGCCGCGCACCGGGCACACCGTGGTGCTGCGTGCCCGGGTCGACGCCCAGGAGTCCTTCGCCCGGCTGCTCGGCCTGGCGGGGCGGACCGTGCGGGACGCCCTGGACCACGACGGGGTCGCCTTCCCGCGGCTCGTCGAGGCCCTGGCCCCGGAGCAGGACACCAGCGTGACCCCGTACATCCAGGCCATGGTCGTGCTGAAGGGCGCGGACGCCCCGCACGGGGAACCGTACAACCCGCTCGACCTGGCCCTGGAGTTCACCGAGGCGGGCGACGGGCTGGTGGGGCTCGTGCACTACAGCACGGCCCTGTTCGACGAGACGACGGCGGCCCGGCTGGGCGGCCACCTGAACCGGCTGCTGGCGGGCGCGGCGGAGGACCCCGGGCGGTCCGTCGCCACCCTGCCGCTGCTCACGGACGCCGAGTTCGACCGGATGGCCGGCGAGTGGAACGCCACCGACCGCGAGGTCCCCTCCGGCACCTTCCCGGAACTGTTCGCCGCCCGGGTCCGGGCCCGCCCGGACTCCGTCGCCGTGATCGACGAATACGGTTCGCTGACGTACCGGGAGCTGGACGAGCGGTCCAACCGCCTCGCCCACCACCTGATCGGCCTCGGCGCCGGCCGTGACGTCCTGGTCGGCCTGTGCGTGGAGCGCAGCGCCCGGATGGTCACCGGGCTGCTCGGGATCATGAAGGCGGGCGCCGCCTATGTGCCGCTCGACGCCGACTACCCCTCGGACCGGCTGGGTTACATGCTGCGGGACTCCGGGGCCGCCCTGATCGTGACGCAGGAGCACCTGGCCGGCAGGCTGCCCGAGACCGGTGCCGTCCTGGTCGACCTGGACCGCGACCGGGCGGCCCTGGAGAGGTGGCCGGACACCGCGCCCGCGACGGTGATCGACCCGCAGGACCTGGCGTACGTCATCTACACCTCGGGCTCGACCGGCCGCCCCAAGGGCGTCCTCGTCCCGCACGCCGGGATCGGCAACCTGGCGGCCGTGCAGGCCGCGCACTTCGACGTCACCCCGGACAGTCGCGTCCTGCAGTTCGCCTCGTCCAGCTTCGACGCGGCCTTCTGGGAGATCTGCATGGGCGTGCTGAACGGCGCCGCGCTCGTCATGGGATCGGAGGAGGCGCTGCAGCCGGGCGAGCCGCTGGCCGCCTACACCCGCAAGCACGGCGTCACGCACGCCACGCTGACCCCCACCACCGTGGCCGTGCTGCCCGAGGGCCGCGGACTGCCCGAGGGCGCCACCCTGATCGTGGCCGGCGAGGCCAGCACGGGGGCCCTGGTGGAGCGCTGGTCCGCCGGACGCCTGATGGTCAACGCGTACGGGCCCACCGAGAGCACCGTGTGCGCGACGATGAGCGGTCCGCTCGCCGGGGCGGCCGTGCCGCCGATCGGCACACCGATCGCCAACACCCGGATCCACGTGCTCGACAGCGCGCTGCGGCCCGTGCCGGCCGGGGTCCGCGGCGAGCTGTACATCGCGGGGGCGGGACTGGCGCGCGGCTACCACGGCCGCCCCGGCCTGACCTCGGAGCGCTTCGTCGCCGACCCGTTCGGCGCACCGGGCAGCCGCATGTACCGCACCGGGGACGTGGCCCGCTGGAAGGGCGACGGCACCCTGGAGTACCTGGGCCGGGCGGACGACCAGGTCAAGGTCCGGGGTTTCCGCGTCGAACTCGGGGAGATCGAGAGCGCGCTGGCCCGGCGCCCGGACGTGGCGCAGGCCGTCGTGATCACGCACAACACCAACCTGCTGGCGTACGCGGTCCCCTCGGGCCGGGCGCCGCTCGACTCCGGGACGCTGCGCGCCCACCTGGCGGAGCGGCTGCCGGAGTACATGGTGCCCTCGGCGGTCGTGGTGCTCGACGCCCTCCCGCTGACCCCCAACGGGAAGGTGGACCGCCGCGCGCTGCCCGCGCCCGGTCCGGCGCAGGACGCCGGCGGTGCGTACACGGCCCCGCGCAACGCCGTGGAGGAGACCATCGCCGGGGTCTGGGCCGAGGTGCTCGACCTCGACCAGCTCGGCGTCCACGACGACTTCTTCGCCCTGGGCGGCAACTCGATCCTGTCCGTCCGGGCCGCCGCCCGGCTGCGGGAGGCGCTGGGCATCACGCTGTCCCTGCGGGTGCTCTTCGACACCCCGACGGTGGCCGCGCTCGCCGCCTCGGTCGGCGACGCCGAGCAGGGCGCCGAGATCTCCGTGCCCCGCGTCTCGCGCGAGGGCCTGCTGCCGATGTCGTACGGGCAGCGGCGGCTGTGGTTCCTGGAGAACTTCGACCCCGGCAGCGCCGAGTACCACACCGCCTTCGGGCTGCGGCTGACCGGGCGCGTCGACGTCGGGGCGCTGCGGACCGCCGTCACCGACCTGACGGACCGCCACGAGGCGCTGCGCACCACCTTCGGCGTGGTCGGCGGCCAGGGCGTCCAGGTGGTCCACCCGTCGCTCGCACCGCAGTGGAACAGCGCCGACCTGTCCGGCACCGGTGCCGGGCTGCGCGAGGAACGGCTGCGGGAGCTGGTGCGCGCCGAGCACGCCCGGCCGTACGACCTGCGCGGGGGGCCGCTGATGCGGGTCCTGCTCATCCGGCTGGCGGCCGAGGAGCACGTACTGGTCGTGGGGATCCACCACATCGTCACCGACGGCTGGTCCACCGGGGTGGTGTCACGGGAGCTGGGCGGGCTGTACGCGGCCCGGGTGCGCGGGCAGCGGGCCGCGCTGGCCGAACCGGCCGTGCAGTACGCCGACTTCGCGGCCTGGCAGCGCGGCCGGATCGAGGACAGCGGGGTCGTGGGGCGGCAGGCCGACTGGTGGCGGGAGCGGCTGGCGGGCATCGCCCCGCTGGAGCTGCCCACCGACCGGCCGCGGCCCGTGGTGCGGTCCACGGCGGGCGCCGAGTTCCTCTTCGAGGTGGCGCCCGGGACGGTGGCCAAGGCCAGGGCCCTGGCCCGGGAGCGCGGCGCAACCCTGTTCATGGTGCTGACCGCCGCGGTCAAGGCCGTCTTCGCCCGGCACTCGGGGCAGGAGGACATCGCGGTCGGCACCGCGACCTCCGGGCGCGGCCACCGCGATCTGGAACAGCTCGTCGGCTTCCTGGTGAACACGGTCGTGCTGCGCTCGCGGGTGGCGCCCGAGCTGTCCTTCGGCGCGCTCCTCGACCGGGTCAAGGAGACCGTGCTCGACGCCTTCGCCCACGAGGACCTGCCGTTCGAGCGGCTGGTGGAGGTGGTGCAGCCGGAGCGCGACGCCGGCCGCACCCCGCTGATCCAGACGATGGTCGTCCTGCAGAACGCCCCCAGGGGCGAGGTGGAGATGCCCGGGCTGCGGGTCGCGCCCCATCCGGTGGAGCACAACGCCGCGCCCTTCGACCTCACCCTGGAGTTCACCGAGGACGGTGCGGGCGTGGCGGGCCGGATCATCTACAGCACGGCCCTCTTCGACGAGGCGACGGTCGCCCGGCTGGCCGGGCACCTGAACGTGCTGCTCGACGCGGCCGGCGAGGACCCCGGACGGACGGTGGCGGACCTGCCGATGCTGTCCGGGGCCGAGTTCGAGCAGGCCGTCCACGGCTGGAACGACACGTACAGCCCGCTGCCCGAGGCCTCCCTGCCCGAACTGTTCGCCGCCGTCGCGGCCGGGAACCCCGGGGCCGTGGCCCTCTCGTACGGCCCGGAGCGGCTGACCTACGGCGAGCTCGACGCGCGCGCCAACCGGCTCGCCCACCGGCTGGCGGCCGCGGGCGCCGGCCCGGACGTGCTGGTGGGGCTGTGCCTGGAGCGCGGAGCGCAGGCCGTGGTGGCCCTGCTCGCCGTGCTCAAGGCGGGCGCGGCGTACGTCCCGCTGGATCCCGGCTACCCGGAGCAGCGCCTCGCGTACATGGTCCGGGACGCCGGTGTCCGGCTGCTCGTCACCCGGGAGGAACTGCGCGGCCGGCTGCCGGATGGCGGCGCCGAGGTGGTCACCGTGGACGGCCCGGGCGGTGAGGGCGGCGCGTTCCCGGACACCGCACCCGAGGTGGCGCTCTCCCCGGACCAGCTGGCCTACGTCATCTACACCTCAGGCTCCACCGGGGCTCCCAAGGGGGTCATGACCTCGCACCGCTCCGTGGTGCGGCTGGTGCGCGAGTCCGGCTTCCTGGACGTCGGGCCGGGGGACGCCGTCGCCCAGTTCGCCTCGCTGTCCTTCGACGCCTCGACGCTGGAGGTGTGGGCCGCTCTGCTGCACGGCGCCCGGCTGGCCGTGCACCCGCCGGCCGCGCCGACCGGCGGCGAGCTGGGGGCCTTCCTGGAGGAGCACGGGGTGACCCATCTGGCCATCGCGGCCGGCCTGTTCCACCAGGTCGTCGACGACGACGTACGGGCGCTGCGCGGGCTGCGGCAGGTGATCGCCGGCGGCGACACGGTCTCCCCCGAGCACTGCGCCCGGGTGCTGGCGGCGCATCCGCGGCTGCGGCTGCACAACGGCTACGGGCCGACAGAGGCGACCTCGCTCAGCACGGTGCACGCGCTGGGCGCGGACCTGGACACGGCCGCCCCGATCCCGATCGGCATGCCGATCGGCAACACCCGTGTGTACGTGCTCACTTCCGCCCTGGAGCCGGCTCCGGCCGGTGTGCCGGGCGAGCTGTACATCGCCGGTCCCGGTCTGGCCCGCGGCTACCTCGGCCGGGCGGGCCTGACCGCGGAGCGGTTCGTCGCCGACCCGTACGGCGCCCCGGGGGCCCGGATGTACCGGTCGGGCGACCTCGCCCGGCGGCGCTCGGACGGCGCGGTGGAGTTCCTCGGCCGGGCCGACGGGCAGGTCAAGATCCGCGGCTTCCGCATCGAACTCGGCGAGGTCGAGAACGCGTTGAAGCAGCATCCCGCCGTGGACGACGCCGTCGTCGTCCCGTACGAGGGGGACTCGGGGCACCGCCGTCTGGCGGCGTACCTCGTGTCCGGGCAGGAGGTGCCCGCCGCGGAGCTGCGGGCCCACCTCGCCGCCTCCCTGCCCGACCACATGACGCCCGCGGCGTTCGTGTTCCTGGACCGGCTGCCGCTCACCGCGAACGGCAAGGTGGACCGCGGACTCCTGCCGGAGCCGGAGGGCTCGGCGGTACGGCCGGGCGGCCCGGCGTACGCGGCGCCGACCGGTGCGACGGAGGAGATCCTGGCGACGCTGTGGTCCGAGGTGCTCGGGGTCGGACAGGTCGGGGTCCACGACAACTTCTTCGACCTGGGCGGGGACTCGATCCTCTCGCTCCAGGTGGTCTCGCGGGCCCGGCAGGCGGGGCTGCTGCTGACCTCGAAGCTGCTGTTCGTCCACCAGACCATCGCCACCCTCGCCCCGGTCACCGCTGTGGTCACGGACGCCCGCACCGAGGCCTCCGAAGGCTCCGAGGTCTCGGGACGGGTGGAACTCACCCCGATCCAGCGGCGGTTCTTCGAGGACCACCCCGAGGGTCCCGACCACTACACGATGTCCGTCCAGCTGGAGCTGGCCTCCGACACCGACCCGGCCCTGCTGGAGCGGGCCCTGGCCGCCGCGGCGGCCCGGCACGACGCGCTGCGCATGCGGCTGGCCCGGGTCGGCGGCGCGTGGGTTCAGGAGTACGGCGAGCCGGCCGCGGCGGCCCTGCTCACCACCCGCGACCTGTCCGGTCTCGACGAGTCCGAGCAGGGCGCGGCGCTCGACGGGGCCGCGCTCGCGGCCCAGCGCTCGCTGGACCTCGCCACCGGCCGCCTGCTCAAGGGGGTGTTCTTCCGGCTGGGCGCGGGACGGCTGCCGAGGCTCTTCCTCACCGCGCACCACCTCGTGATGGACGGGGTGTCCTGGCGCGTGCTGCTCGAGGACCTGTCGGCCGCCTACACCCGCTTCGCGCAGGGCCGTCCCGCCGAGCCGGCCGTCCGGACCAGCAGCTACCAGCAGTGGGCCGGGCGGCTGGCGGAGCATGCCCGCGACGGCGGGTTCGACGCCGAACTCCCGTACTGGCAAGGGGTTCCAGCGGGCGCTGCGGTGCCGCGCGACGGGACGGCGCCGAACGCCTTCGGCGCCTGCGAGACCGTCTCCGCCGTCCTCGGCCGGGCCGAGACGAAGGCCCTGCTCCACCAGGTGCCCCCGGCCTACCGCACCCAGATCAACGACGTGCTGCTGACGGCACTGGGCCGGGTCCTGCACCGGTGGTCCGGAGCGCCGGTCACCATCGCGCTGGAGGGCCACGGGCGCGAGGACCTGTTCGAGGACATCGACCTGTCGCGGACCGTGGGCTGGTTCACCACCGCCTTCCCGGTCGCGCTCGACGTGCCCGGTGAGGACTGGGGCAGCGGCCTGAAGGCCGTGAAGGAGCGCATCCGCGCCATCCCGCACCGGGGCCTCGGGCACGGGGCGCTGCGGCACCTCGCCCCGGAGGGCTCGGAGCCGACGGCCGGCCCCGACCCGGAGGTCTCCTTCAACTACCTGGGCCAGTGGGACGGTTCGACCAGCACGGACGGGCTGATCCGCAAGCGGCTGCCCGCGCTGGGCCGGGACCAGGCCGCCGCTCTGCCCCGCCCGCACCTGATCGACATCGTGGCCGCGGTCAGCGACGGCGAGCTGCGGATCGACTGGATCCACTCCCCCGGCATCCACACCGCCGAGACGGTCGAGCGGCTCTCCGGGGAGTTCCTGTCG
Organism: Streptomyces sp. NPDC058525; assembly: GCF_042719495.1. NCBI lineage: Bacteria > Bacillati > Actinomycetota > Actinomycetes > Kitasatosporales > Streptomycetaceae > Streptomyces > Streptomyces sp. NPDC058525. The sequence continues at coordinate 46,050 of NZ_JBHXNP010000035.1, read as the reverse complement.
GCGCTGCGCGAGCTCATCGCGCACTGCCTGGCCGAGGACAGCGGCGGCGCCACCCCCTCCGACTTCCCGCTGGCCGGCCTCGACCAGGCCGGCGTGGACCGGATCGCGGGTGACGGACGGGACGTGGAGGACATCCACCCGCTGACCCCGATGCAGGCCGGCATGCTCTTCCACACCCTCGCCGACCCCGCGTCGCCCACCTACTTCGAGCAGATGACGTACGTGCTCGAGGGGGTGGGCGACCCGGAACTGCTGGCGGCCGCCTGGCAGCAGACCTCCGACCGGCTGGGCGTGCTGCGCGCCCACGTGGTCTGGGAGGGCGTGGACCGGCCCCTGATGGTGGTGCGCCGCCGTGCCGCGCTGCCCGTGGTGACGCTGGACTGGCGGGGGCTGTCCGGGCAGGGCCGGGACGAGGCCCTGCCCGGGCTCCTCGCCGGGGAGCGGACCCGGGGGCTGGACCTGTCGGCGGCCCCGCTGATGCGGCTCGTACTGATCCGGCTCACCGACAGCTCGGTGCGCGTGGTGTGCTCCTTCCACCACCTGCTGCTGGACGGCTGGAGCGCCTTCTCCGTCCTGACGCAGACGCACAGCGGCTACGGTGCGCTCGCGGCGGGCCAGACGGCCGCGGCGCCCGCCCGGCAGCCGTTCCGGGCGTACGTGGAGTGGCTGGAGCGGCAGGATCCGGCGCAGGCCGAGTCCTACTGGCGCGAGCGGCTGGCCGGGGCGGGCGGGCCGACGGCGCTGCCGTACGACCGGAGCCCGCGGGCGAGCCACGCGGCGCGCTCCACGGCCCGGCTGGCCACCCGGCTGTCACCCGCCGCGTCCGAGGCGTTGTTCGCCTTCGCCCGCGCCCACCGGCTGACGGTCAACACCCTGGTCCAGGCGGCCTGGGGACTGCTGCTGTCGCGGTACTCCGGTGAGCGGGACGTGGTCTTCGGCGCTACCGTCTCGGGACGGCCGGCCGATCTGCCGGGTGCCGACTCGATCGCGGGCATGCTGATCAACACCCTGCCGGTGCGCGTCGACGTCGACGGCGGGGCCCCGGTCGCGGAGTGGCTGGACCGGTTGCAGCGCGAGCAGGTGGAGGCGCGCCAGTACGACTACGTGGCGCTGCCCCGGATCCAGGGCTGGAGCGATGCCGCCCCCGGCACCAGCCTGTTCGAGAGCCTGGTCGTCTTCGAGAACTACCCCAGGGAGGACCGGCCCACGGGAGACAGCGGGCTGGTGCTGAAGGGGCTGGAGGGCATGGACATCACCAGCTTCCCGCTGAACCTGCTGGCCTACACCGACGAGGCGTTCGCGTTCACCCTGGCCTACGACCCCGCGCTGTTCGAGGAGGCGACGATCCGGCACCTGGCCGGGCACTTCACGGCCCTGCTGGCCGGGCTCGCCGATGACGACGGGCGGGCCGTCGCAGAGGTGCCGATGCTCGACGGGGGCGAGTTCGAGCGGGTGGTGCGCACCTGGAGCGCGCCCGAGCGGCCCGCCGTGCCGGACGGCTGCCTGCACGATCGGATCGGCCGGCAGGCCGCCGCCACCCCGGACGCGGTCGCGGTCTCGGCCGTCGGCCGGTCGCTGACCTACCGGGAGCTGGACGAGGAGGCCAACCGGCTCGCACACCACCTGGTCTCCCTGGGCGCGGGCCCGGGCAGGACGGTGGGGCTGTCGGCGGGACGCGGCGTCGAACTGGTCACGGGCCTCCTCGGCATCATGAAGTCGGGTGCCGCGTACGTACCGCTGGACCCGGCCTATCCGGCGGAGCGCCTCGCGTTCATGCTGCGCGACTCGGGTGCGGCGGTGCTGGTCACCGACGGCAGCGGCCCCTCCGGGCCGGCCGCCGAGGGCGTGCCGGTGGTCGATCTGCACGCCGACCGGGCGGACCTTGCCCGGCGGCCCGCCACCGCCCCGGAGGTGGCGGTCTCCGGCGGCGACCTGGCGTACGTGATCTACACCTCGGGCTCGACGGGACGGCCCAAGGGCGTGGCGGTGGAGCACCGTTCGGTGCTGAACCTGCTGGAGAACGCGCGGCCCGGCTACGGGTTCGGCCGGAGCGACGTGTGGAGCGCCTTCCACAGCTACGCCTTCGACGTCTCCGTATGGGAGATGTGGGGGTGCCTGGCCTCGGGCGGCCGGCTGGTGCTCGTCGACCGGGACTGGGCGCAGCGGCCCGAGGCCGCCTGGGCGCTGCTGCGCGAGGAGGGGGTGACGGTGCTGTGCCAGACCCCCTCGATGTTCCGCGCCCTGGTGGAGAGCGCGGCCGCGGCCGGCGCCCCTGGCCTGCCGGACCTGCGCTGGGTGATCCTGGCCGGCGAGGCGCTGGAGCCCAAGCACCTGGGCACGTGGTTCGACCGCTACGGCACCGGGCCGGCCCGGCTGGTGAACATGTACGGCCCCACCGAGGCCACGGTGTACGTGACGCGCCAGGAGATCACGGCCCGGGACGTGGCCGACGGCGGTCCGATGCCCGTGGGGCGGCCCCTGCCGGGCTGCCAGGTGCTGCTGCTCGACCCCGCGGGCCGGCCGGTGCCGGTGGGGGTCACCGGCGAGCTGTACATCGCCGGCGCCGGTCTGGCCCGCGGCTATCTGGGCCGGCCGGAGCTGACGGCGGAACGCTTCCCGGCGCATCCCTTCGGCGGCGCGGCCGGGCACGCGGAGCGCGCGTACCGCTCGGGGGACCTCGCGCGGTGGCGGGCCGACGGCACCCTGGTGTACCTGGGGCGCGCGGACGGCCAGGTGAAGATCCGCGGGTTCCGGATCGAGACCGGGGAGATCGAGGCCGCGCTCGTCACCCACCCGCGGATCGCCGACGCGGCGGTCACGGCCCACGCGGACGGCGAGCGCACCTTCCTCGTCGGGCACGTCGTGGCGCCGGGGTGGAGCGATCCCGACCCCGCGGAGCTGCGCGCCCATCTGCTCGCGTTCCTGCCGGAGTTCATGGTGCCCGCCGTGTTCCTCCCGCTGGACGTCCTGCCGCTGACCCCGAGCGGCAAGGTGGACCGGGGTGCGCTGCCCGCCCCGGAGGGCCGGGCCGCCGGCGGGCCCGCGTACGAAGCGCCGCGCACGGCGACCGAGGAGGTGCTGGTGCGGATCTGGCAGGAGCTGCTGGGCGTCGAACCCGTCGGCGTGCACGACGACTTCTTCGCCTCCGGCGGTGATTCGCTGCTCGCGGTCCGGATGGCCTCCCGCATCAACTCCGCCTTCCTCACCGCGCTTTCACCGAGAACCCTGTTCGACCGGCCGACGGTCGCCGAGACCGCGCACGAGATCGAGGAGCGGATCCTCGCGGAGCTGGAGACCGGCGACGCCGCTCCGTGACGCGCGCCCCGCCGCGCCGCTCCTCCCCTTCCACACCCGAGCACACGCTCCGTGGTGCGCCCCGGGCGCCCACGTCCTCTAGGAGTCCTCATGAACACGCCGTCTTCGCGCGAGAACCGGATCGCCGCGCTCCCCGATCATCTGCGCGCGGCCCTCGCCGAGCGCCTGGCCGGCCGCTCCGGAGCCCCGGACGGTCCCGCGATCCCCCGCGTCCCGCGCTCCGAGCCCCTCCCGATGTCCTTCGGGCAGCAACGCCTGTGGTTCATGGAGGACTTCGCGCCGGGCGGCGCCGACTACCACCTGGCCGAGGCGCTGCGGCTGACCGGCCCGCTCGACGCGGGGACGCTGCGCGCGGCGGTCGGCGACCTGATGGCCCGGCACGAGGCGCTGCACACCACCTTCGCCCTGGCCGACGGCAAGGGAGTCCAGGTCCCGCGTCCGGGTCTGGCTCCCGCGTGGGCGTTCGTGGACGTGTCGGACACGGCCCCGGCCGGCCGCGAGGCGCAGGCGCGGGAGCTGGTGCGGGCCGAGATGGACCGCCCGTACGACCTCGAGGGCGGCCCGCTGGTGCGGGTGCTGCTGGTGCGGCTGTCCGACACCGAGCACGTCTGCGTGCTGGGGATGCACCACATCGTCACCGACGGCTGGTCGATGGGGATCGCCGCGCGCGAATGGGGCGAGCTGTACGCGGCCCGGGTCGAGGGCCGGGCGCCGCGGCTGGCCCCGGTGCCGGTGCAGTACCCGGACTTCGCCGCATGGCAGCGCGGCCGCCTGGAGGGCGGGGAGCTGCTCGCCGGCGAGCTGGCCTGGTGGCGGGAGCGGCTGGCGGGGCTCGCCCCGCTGGAGCTGCCCACCGACCGGCCGCGTCCGGCGGTGCGGTCCTCGGCCGGTGCGGCCCTGCGCTTCGAGGTGCCGGGCGCGACGCTCGACGCGGTGGCGGAGCTGGCGCGTTCGCGCGGGGCGACGCTGTTCATGGTGCTGACCGCGGCGGTCGGCACGGTGCTGGCCCGCTGGTCGGGCCAGGAGGACATCGCGCTGGGCACCTCCTCCTCCGGGCGCCGCGAGGAGGAGCTGGAGCAGCTGGTCGGCTTCCTGGTCAACACGGTGGTGCTGCGCTCGCGCGTGGATCCGGAGATGACCTTCGACGAGCTGCTGGGCCAGGTCAAGGAGACCGTGCTCGACGCGTTCGCGCACGAGGACGTGCCGTTCGACCGGCTGGTGGAGGCGCTCCAGCCGGAGCGCGACCCCAGCCGCACCCCGCTGGTCCAGGCGATGGTGGTGCTGCACAACACCCCGGCCGGGTCGGTGGAGTTCCCCGGTGTCGACGCGGCGCCGTACCCGCTGGACCGGGACGCCTCGCTCTGCGATCTCACCGTGGAGTTCGAGGTGCGGGACGGTGCGCTGCTGGGCCTGATCGAGTACAGCACCGAGCTCTTCGACGCGGGGACGGCCGCCCGGCTGGCCGGCCATCTGGCCACGCTGCTGGCCTCGGCCGCGGCCGAGCCGGGACGGGCCGTCGCGGACCTGCCGATGCTGACCGACGGCGAGTACCGGCAGGCCGTCGAGGAGTGGAACGCGACGGAGCAGGAGGCCGGGGACCCGGCGCTGATCCACGAGCGGGTGGCCGCCCAGGCGGCGCGCACCCCCGACGCCGTGGCCGTCCTCGCCGACGACGCCACCCTGAGCTACCGCGAGCTGGACGAGCGCGCCAACCGGCTGGCCCACGTACTGCGGGACCGGGGCGCGGGTGCGGGCACGCCGGTCGGGCTCTGCGTGCCGCGCGGCACCGCCATGGCGGTGGGCCTGCTCGGCATCCTCAAGGCGGGAGCGGCGTACGTGCCGCTCGACCCGGACTATCCGGCGGACCGGCTCGCGCACATGCTGCACGACTCCGGTGCGGCCCTGGTGGTCACCGAGGAGGCGGTCCGCGGACGGCTCGCGGAGTCCGGCGCCGTACTCGTCGACCTGACGGCCGACCGCGACGCGATCGCCGCGGCCCCCGCCACCGCGCCCGCGGTCCGCGTCTCTCCCGCGGACCTGGCCTACGTCATCTACACCTCGGGTTCGACGGGCCGCCCCAAGGGCGTGGCGATCGAGCACCGCAACGTGCGGCACATCTGCGAGGCCTGGGACGAGCAGTACGGCCTGTCCCACCTGGGGCTGCGCTTCCTGTCCGTCTCCAGCATCTCCGTCGACCTGTTCCTCGCCGACCTCATCCGCTCGCTGCCGTTCGGCGGGGCGCTGATCATCGCCTCCCGGGACGTGACCACCGACCCGCCCGCGCTGCTCGACCTGATCGGGCGGACCGGCGCCACCGGGCTGGAGATCGTCCCGTCGCTGCTGAACGCCGTGCTGGCGGAGTCCGCCCGGCAGGGCAGCCCGTTCCCGCCGCTGAGGCTGATCTCGGTGGGCTCCGAGGGCTGGCGGGTGGAGGACTGCCGGGAGCTGCTGGCGCGGATCGACCCCGGCACGCTGGTCGTCAACGCCTACGGCGGCACCGAGGCGACCATCGACTCGACGGTGTTCCTGCCCCGGCCGGACTCCCTGGGCGACGGGGTGTTCGTACCGGTGGGCCGACCGCTGCCGAACACCCGCGTCTACGTGCTGGACGCCGGGATGCGGGTGGTGCCGGTCGGGGTTCCCGGGGAGATCTGGATCGGGGGCGCGGGCGTCGGCCGCGGCTACCACGGCAACGAGGAGCAGACCGCCGAGCGGTTCCGGCCGAGCCCGTTCGTGGCCGGCGACCGCCTGTACCGCACCGGCGACCGGGCCCGGCGGCTGCCGGGCGGCGATCTGGAGTTCCTGGGCCGGGCCGACGACCAGGTCAAGATCCGCGGCTTCCGGGTCGAACTCGGCGAGGTGGAGAAGGCCGTCCGGTCGCACCCGGCCGTCGAGGAGGCGGTCGTCGTCGCCCGGGAGGAGGCCTCCGGACGGCGCCGGCTCGTCGCCTATCTGGTGACCGGCCGCGCACTCGCCCCGGCGGAGCTGCGCGGACACCTCGGCGGTCTGCTGCCCGACTACATGGTGCCTGCGGCGTTCGTGACGCTGGACCGGCTGCCGCTGACGCCCAGCGGCAAGGTGGACCGCCGGGGGCTGCCCGAGCCCGGTGTGCGGGACGCCGCTCCGGCCGCGGGGTACGCGGCCCCGCGCGACGAGACCGAGGAGGTGCTGGCCGCCGCGTGGGCCGCGGCGCTCGGTGCGGAGCGGGTCGGCGTCCACGACAACTTCTTCGACCTGGGCGGCGATTCGATCCTGTCGATCCAGGTCGTCTCCCGGGTCCGCCAGGCGGGCTTCCGGCTCACCTCCAAGCAGCTCTTCGTGCACCAGACCATCGCGGCGCTGGCCGCCGTGGTGACGAAGGACGCGGACCCCGCCCCGGCCGCGCCGGAGACGGCTTCGGGCGCGGCCGAACTCACCCCGATCCAGCGGTGGTTCTTCTCGGCGCACACCGTGGCCCCGGCGCACTACGCGATGTCGGTGCAGGTGGAACTGGCCCCGGACACCGACAGCGGGCTGCTGGACCGTGCGCTGCGGGCCGTGGTCGCGCACCACGACGCCCTGCGCATGCGCTTCCGGCGCGAGCGCGGGGACGGGGAATGGGTCCAGGAGTACGGCGACGGGAGCATCTCCGGGACCGGCTCCGGGACCGGCGCCGGGACCGTCTCCGGGGCCGTCTCCGGGGCCGTCTCCAGGGCCGGTGGAGGCGCCGGCCTGCTGGACGTCTGCGACCTGGCCGCGCTGGACGAGTCCTCGCGCCGCACGGTGATGCACCGGGCCGCGCTGGCCGCCCAGCGCTCCCACGACCTCGCCGCCGGCTCCCTGGTACGGGGCGTGTTCTTCGACTTCGGCGCGGACCGGGCGCCCCAGCTGCTGCTGGCCGTCCACCACCTGGTGGTGGACGGGGTGTCCTGGCGGGTGCTGCTGGCCGATCTGGCCGCCGCCTACGACCGGCTCGCCGAGGGCAAGACCGTGGACCTGGGTCCGAAGACCAGCGGCTACGGGCAGTGGTCCGGGCAGCTGGCCGAGCTGGTGCGGTCCGGCGGGCTCGACTCCGAGATCCCGTACTGGCGCGCGGTGGACCCGAACGGCGCCCCCGCCCTGCCCACCGACCGGGACGGCGCGAACACCACCGCCCACGAGCGGACCGTCGAGGTGCTGCTCGGGCGGGAGGAGACCGAGGCGCTGCTGCACCGGGTGCCCGCCTCCTACCGCACCCAGATCAACGACGTGCTGATGGCCGCGCTGGGCCGGACCCTGGCCGGCTGGACCGGCCGGGACCGGGTGGTGATCGGCCTGGAGGGCCACGGCCGCGAGGAGCTGTTCGACCACCTCGACCTCTCCCGCACGGTCGGCTGGTTCACCACCCACTTCCCGGTGGCCCTGACGATGCCGGGCGGCGGCGCCGGCTGGGGCGAGTCCCTGAAGTCGGTGAAGGAGCAGCTGCGCGCGGTCCCCGGGCGGGGCCTCGGCTACGACGCGCTGCGGTTCCTGTCCCCGCCGGACGGCCCGGGCCACGCGCTGCTCGCCGACCGGCTCCCGGAGATCAGCTTCAACTACCTCGGCCAGTTCCACGGCACGACGGACGGGGACGGCCTGGTCCGCGGGCGGGTGGCCGCCTCCGGTCTCGACCACGCGCCCGAGGAGCCGCGCCCCTACCTGCTGGACGTCATCGGCCTGATCGACGACGGCCGGCTCGGCGTGAGCTGGACGTACTCCGGCGAGGTCTTCGCGCAGGCCACGGTCGAGCGGCTCGCCGGGGAGTTCCTGTCGGCGCTGCGCGAGCTCATCGCGCACTGCCTGGCCGAGGACAGCGGCGGCGCCACCCCCTCCGACTTCCCGCTGGCCGGCCTCGACCAGGCCGGTGTGGACCGGATCGCCGGGAACGGGCGCACGGTCGCGGACATCCACCCGCTGACGCCGACCCAGGCCGGCATGCTCTTCCACACCCTCGCCGACCCCGGCGGCCCCGGCTACTTCGACCAGATGGTCTTCGATTTCGACGACGTGGCGGACGTCGAGGTACTGGCGGCGGCCTGGCAGCACGTCACCGACCACCTGGAGCTGCTGCGCGGCTCGCTCGTGTGGGAGGGGGTGCCCCGGCCGCTGATGGTGATCAGCCGGCACGCGGAGCTTCCGGTGACCCACCTGGACTGGCGGGAGCTGCCGGAGCACGAGCACCGGGCGGAGCTGGAGCGGTTCCTCACCGAGGACCGGGCCCTGGGCCTGGACCTGGGGACGGCCCCGCTGGCCCGCCTCGCCCTGATCCGCACCTCGCGGACCGGGGTGCGGGTGGTCCGCAGCTCCCACCACGTGCTGCTGGACGGCTGGAGCACCTTCCAGATGCTGTCCGCGCTCTCCGTCTCCTACGAGGCGCTGGCGGCGGGCCGGACCCCCGTCCTGCCGGCCCGCAAGCCCTTCCGCGCGTACGTGGAATGGCTCGAGGCCCAGGACCTGACGCAGGCGGAGACGTACTGGCGCGGCCGGCTGGCCGGCTTCGAGGAGCCCACCCCGCTCCCCCTGGACCGGCGGCCCGCCCCCGGCCACCAGGCCGCGTCCACCGAGCGGCTGGTCCGGCGGCTGTCCCCGGAGGCCGGGGCGGAGCTGTCCGCCTTCGCCCGACGGCACCGCATCACGGTGAACGCCCTGGTGCAGGGCGCCTGGGGGCTGCTGCTGTCGCGGTACACGGGCCGCGGCGACGTGCTGTTCGGCGCGACCGTCTCGGGCCGGCCCGCCGATCTGCCGGGCGTGGACTCGATCGTCGGCATGACGCTCAACACGCTGCCGGTGCGGGTCGAGATCGACGGGGCCGTACCGGTGGCCGAGTGGCTCGGGAGGATCCAGCGGGCCCAGGTGGAGGCGGCCCAGTACGAGTACGTGCCGCTGTCGCGGGTGCAGAACCTGAGCCCGCTCGCGGGCGCCACCCAGCTCTTCGAGAGCCTGGTCAACTTCGAGAACTACCCGATGACCGATACGACGGCGGCCGCCCAGGGCCTGCGGCTGCGGAACCTGGAGAGCGTCGAGACGACCAACTTCCCGCTGGTCCTGCGCGCCTACGCGGGCGACGGCTTCGGCTACTCCCTGGCCTACGACCCCGCGCTGTTCGACGCGGCCACGGTCGAGCGGATGGCGGGGCACCTGGAGAGGCTGCTGACCGGGCTGGCCGCCGACCCGGAGCGTGCGGTGTCGGACGTTCCGATGCTGTCGGACGAGGAGTTCGAGCAGGAGGTCCGCGGCTGGAACGCGGCGAGCGCGGCGAGCGCGGCGAGCGCGGCCGGTGCGGCGCCCGGCCAGGCGGAGTTCCTCCACGAGCGGTTCGCACGGTGGGCCGCTCGGACCCCGGACGCGGTGGCCGTCTCCTGGGCCGAAGGCACCTTGACCTACCGGCAGCTGGACGAGCGGGCGAACCGGCTCGCGCACCACCTGGTCGCACTGGGCGCGGGCCCCGACCGGCCGGTGGGCCTGTCGGTGGAGCGCGGCCCGCTGATGGTGGTCGGCGTGCTCGGCATCCTCAAGGCGGGGGCCACCTACGTCCCGCTGGACCCGGCCTATCCGGCCGAGCGCCTCGCGTTCATGGTCCGCGACTCCGGCATGGGCATCCTGCTGACCGAGCGGGAACTGCGGGACCGGCTCCCGGTGTCGGGGGCGGTCGAGGTGGAGCTGGACGGCGAGCCGGCCCTCGACGCGCTCCCGGCGACGGCGCCCCGCGTGGAGCTGACGGGCGGGAACCTGGCCTACGTCATCTACACCTCCGGCTCGACCGGCCGCCCCAAGGGCGTCATGGTGACGCACGCGAACGCGGCGAACCTGCTGCCCTGGCTGGAGCGGGCCTATCCGGTGGACACCGGCGACAAGGTGCTGCTGCGGACCTCGATGAGCTTCGACGTCTCGGTCTGGGAGCTGATGCTGTCGGTGCTCTCGGGGGCCACCGGGCACGTGGTCTCCACCGAGGTGTCCAAGGACCCGTTCGAGCTCGCCGACGTCATGGACCGGTACGGGATCACCATCGCGCAGTTCGTCCCGTCGCTGCTGGGCGCGCTGCCGCTGGAGCGCAGGCCGCGCGCGCTGCGCCGGCTGTTCGTCGGCGGCGAGCCGCTGCCCAAGTCGGTGGCCGACGCCGTCCGTTCCGCCTGGGACGTGCCGCTCGTCAACAAGTACGGGCCCACCGAGGCGACCATCCAGATCACCGTCGCCGACCACCTCGGCGACGGCGACGCCGAGACCGTCTCGATCGGCGGCCCGATCGCGGGCGCCTCGCTGTTCGTGCTCGACCCGGACCTGCGTCCGGTGCCGGTGGGCGTGGCCGGCGAGCTGTACGCGGCCGGCCCGGTGCTGTCCCGGGGCTACCTGAACCGGCCGGGGCTGACCGCGGAGCGGTTCGTGGCCTGCCCGTTCGGGGAGGCCGGGGAGCGCATGTACCGGACCGGGGACATCGTGCGCCGCACGGCGGACGGCCGGCTCCAGTTCATCGGCCGGGCCGACGACCAGGTCAAGATCCGCGGGTTCCGCATCGAGCTGGGCGAGATCGAGGCCGCGCTGGACCGGCTGGCCGGGGTGGGCCAGGTCGTGGTCTCCGTACGGGAGGACAGCCCCGGTGTGCGGCGGCTCGTCGCCTACTACACCGCCGACCGCGCGCTGGCCCCGACCGAGCTGCGCACCGCCCTGTCGGCCTCGCTGCCCGAGTACATGCTGCCCGACGCGTTCGTCCGCCTGGAGCGGCTGCCGCTGTCGCCGAACGGGAAGGCGGACCGCCGGGCGCTGCCCGCCCCCAGCGCCGAGGGCGAGCAGGAGGCCCGGTACGTCGCGCCGCGGACCGGGACCGAGGAGACGCTGGCCGCGCTGTGGGCCGAGGTCCTGGGAGTGCCCCGGGTCGGGGTCCACGACAACTTCTTCGATCTGGGCGGCAATTCCATCCTGGCGATCCTGGTGGTGTCCCGGACGCACAAGGCGCTGGGCATCCAGGTCTCGCCGCGGCTGCTGTTCGACGCGCCGACGGTCGCAGAGCTCGCGGCCTCGCTGGTCCCGGCGGACGGCGCCGGGCCCGCGGGCGGGGCGAACGGGGCCGACGGCGGCCCGGCGATCCCGGTGGCGTCCCGTACGGGCGGCCTGCCGATGTCGTTCGGGCAGCAGCGCCTGTGGTTCCTGCAGGACTTCAACGAGGACAGCACCGAGTACCACTCGACGGCGGCCGTGCGGCTGGCCGGCGAGCTGCACGCGGACGCGCTGCGCACCGCCGCCGGCCTGCTCGTGGCCCGGCACGAGTCGCTGCGCACCACCTTCGCGCTGGCCGGGGGCCGCGGGGTGCAGGTGGTCCACGAGACGCTGGAGCCCCGCTGGCGGACGGCCGACCTGTCGGAGGTCCCCGAGGAGGAGCGCGAGGAGCGGCTGCGTGCCGTGGTGCGGGCCGAGGTGGACCGGCCGTTCGACCTGAAGGGCGGCCCGCTGCTGCGCCTGCTGCTGGTGCGGCTGGCCGCAGACCGGCACGTGCTCGTGCTCGGCATGCACCACATCGTCACGGACGGCTGGTCGATGGGGATCGTCGCGCGGGAGCTGGGCGAGCTGTACGCCGCCCAGGTGCGCGGGGTCCCGGCCGCACTGCCCGAGGTCCCGGTCCAGTACCCGGACTTCGCGGCGTGGCAGCGCGGCAGGCTGGAGGACGGCGGTCTGCTGGAGGAGCAGCTGGCGTGGTGGCGGGACCGGCTGGACGGGGTCGCGCCGCTGGAGCTGCCCACGGACCGGCCGCGGCCGGCCGTCCGCTCGTCGCACGGCCGGTCCGTCACCTTCGAGGTGCCGGCCGAGGTGGTGGCGGGGGTCAAGGAGGTGGCGCGGGAGCAGGAGGCCACCTTGTTCATGGCCCTGACGGCGGCGCTGAAGGTGGTGTTCGCGCGGTACTCCGGGCAGCGGGACATCGCGGTGGGCACGGCCTCGGCGGGCCGCGGCCGTGCGGGGCTGGAGCACCTCGTCGGGTTCCTGGTGAACACCGTCGTGCTGCGCTCGGAGGTCGACCCCGCGATGCCGTTCCGCGAGCTGCTCGGGCAGGTCCGGGAGACGGCGCTGGAGGCCTTCGCCCACGAGGAGGTGCCGTTCGAACGGGTGGTGGAAGCGGCCGGGCAGCAGCGGGACACCAGCCGGACCCCGCTGTTCCAGGTGATGGTGGTGCTGCAGAACACCCCGGGGAGCCACCTGGAGCTGGCCGGACTGCGCACGTCGGGCTTCGAGATGGAGCGCGACTGCGCGCTGTACGACCTCACCATCGAGTTCGAGGAGCACCCGGACGGGGTGCGGGGCCTGGTCGAGTACAGCAGCGAGCTGTTCGACGAGGAGACGGTCCTCCGGTTCGCCGAGCACGTGAAGGTCGTACTGGCGGGCGTCGCCGCGAACCCGGAGCAGACCGTGGCCGGGCTTCCGCTGCTCGCGTCCGGCGAGTTCGAGCGGGTGGTGCGGGAGTGGAACCGGACGGGCGGGGTGCCCGCACCGGACGGTTCGCTGCACGGGGCGGTCGCCGCCCGGGCCGCCGCCACCCCGACGGCGACGGCGGTCCGGTGCGGACCGGAGTCCCTGACCTACCGGGAGCTGGACGAACGGGCGAACCGGCTCGCGCACCACCTGGTGTCGCTGGGCGCGGGTCCCGGCGTGCTGGTGGGCCTGTCCGTGGAGCGGGGTGCGGAGATGGCCGTCGCCATGCTCGGCATCCTCAAGTCCGGGGCGGCGTACGTGCCGCTGGACCCCGCCTACCCGGCGGACCGCCTCGCGCACATGGTCGAGGACTCCGGGGCCGGGATCCTGGTCACCCACCGCGGCCTGGAGCGCGGGCTGCCGGTGACGGGGGCCGTGGTGGTCGACCTGGACGGCGACGGGCCGGCGATCGCCCGGCGCCCCAAGACGGCGCCGCGGACCGCGGTGTCCGGCACGGACCTCGCGTACGTGATCTACACCTCCGGCTCCACCGGCCGTCCCAAGGGCGTGGCCGTCGAGCACCGGTCGGTGCTGCACCTGCTGGAGAACTGCCGTCCGGCGTACGGGTTCGACGAGCGGGACGTGTGGACGGTCTTCCACAGCTACGCCTTCGACTTCTCGGTATGGGAGCTGTGGGGCTGCCTGGTCACCGGCGGCCGCGCGGTGATCGTCCCGCGGGACACGGCGCGCAGCCCGGAGGCGATGTGGGACCTGCTCGGCGCGGAGGGCGTGACGGTGTTCAGCCAGACGCCGTCGATGTTCCGGGAGCTGGTGGCCACGGCGGTGGAGCGCGGCTCGGCGGAGCTGCCCGCGCTGCGCTGGGTGGTGTTCGGCGGCGAACCGCTGGAACCCAGGCACCTGACGGCCTGGTTCGGCCGCTTCGGATCGGGCCGGGCCCGGCTGGTGAACATGTACGGCATCACCGAGACCACCGTGCACGTGACCTTCCAGGAGGTGTCGGCGGGCCATCTGGCGGACGGCGGCCGGATCCCGGTCGGCCGGCCGCTGCCCGGCTACCGGGTGCTGCTGCTGGACTCCTCGGGCAGTCCGGTGCCCGTGGGGGTGCCCGGCGAGATCCACGTGGCCGGGGCCGGTGTGGCCCGCGGCTACCTGAACCGGCCCGAGCTGACGGCCGAGCGCTTCCCGGTCAACCCGTACGGCGCGCCCGGTGAGCGGATGTACCGCTCCGGCGACCTGGCCCGCTGGCGTGCGGACGGCACCCTGGAACACCTCGGCCGCAGCGACGACCAGGTGAAGGTGCGCGGCTTCCGCATCGAGCCCGGGGAGATCGAGGCGGCGCTGCTGGGCCACGAGAGCGTCCGCGAGGCCGTGGTGACCGCCCGCGAGGAGCAGGGCGGACACCGCAGGCTCGTCGCCTACCTGGTGGGCGGTGGCGAGCTGTCCACGGCGGAGCTGCGCGAGCACCTGGCCGCCTCGCTGCCCGACTACATGATCCCGGCCCTGTTCGTGGCCATGGGCGCGCTGCCGCTGTCTCCGTCGGGGAAGGTGGACCGGCGCGCGCTGCCCGCCCCGGAGGCGCAGGAGGGGCCGTCCGGCGTCGAGTTCACCGCTCCGCGCGACGGTACGGAGGAGGCGCTGGCGCGGATCTGGGCGGAGGTGCTGGGCGTCGGCCGCGTCGGCGTCCACGACAACTTCTTCCACCTCGGCGGCGATTCGATCCTGTCCATCCAGGTCGTCTCGCGGGCCCGGCAGGAGGGGCTGCGGCTGACCTCGCGGCTGCTCTTCCTGCACCAGACCATCGCCTCCCTGGCCGCGCAGGCCGCGGTGGCCGCACCGGGCTCCGCGCCCGCCGCGGCCGTCGAACCGGACCGCGGCGCGGTGGAACTCACCCCGGTGCAGCGGTGGTTCTTCGAGCAGCAGCAGGACCTCGCCCCGGACCAGTACGCGATGTCGGTACGAGTCGAGCTGGCCCCCGGCACCGACCCCGTACTGCTCGGCCGGGCCCTGGACGCGGTGATCGCCCGGCACGACGCGCTGCGCCTGCGGTTCACCCGCGGCCCCGAGGGCTGGGTACAGGAGTACGGCGACGCGCCCCGCGGCGTGCTCGCGGTCCGCGACCTGTCCCGCGAGCCGGACGCGCGGGCCCGGGAACGGGCCGCCGACGAGGCGGCGCTGACCGCCCAGCGGGGGCTGGACCTGGCCTCGGGGGCCCTGGTCCGGGGCGTCTTCCTCGGCCCCGTCGGCCAGGAACCGCCGCAGCTGTTCCTGGCCGTGCACCACCTGGTGATGGACGGGGTGTCCTGGCGGGTGGTCCTGGAGGACCTGGCCACCGCGTACGGACAGCTCGCCGTCGGCGCCCCGGCCGACCTCGGCGCACGGACCAGCAGCTTCCGGCAGTGGGCCGGGCGGCTGGCCGGCCACGTCCGGTCCGGCGGCCTCGACCACGAGGTGGAGTACTGGACGCGGGCCGTGGGCCCGCGGGCCGTCCCGCAGGACGGCGAGGGCGCCAACACCTACGGCGGCAGCGCCGTCGCGTCCGTCCGGCTGGGCCGGGAGGCGACCGAGGACCTGCTCAAGCGGGTGCCCGGGGCCTTCCGCACCCAGATCAACGACGTGCTGCTGACGGTCCTCGGGCGGGTGCTGGGCGACTGGGCCGGGGCTCCGGTGACCGTCGCCCTGGAGGGCCACGGCCGCGAGGAGCTGTTCGAGGACGTGGACCTGTCCCGCACCGTGGGCTGGTTCACCACGATCCACCCCGTCACCCTCGAGGTTCCGGCCGGCGACTGGCCGCCCGCGCTCAAGGCGGTGCGCCGCCTGCTGCGCTCCGTGCCCGGGCGGGGGCTCGGCTACGGCGCCCTGCGCCACCTGTCCGCCCCGGACGGGCCCGGCCGGGCGCTGGCCGCCCAGGAGCAGCCGCGGGTGAGCTTCAACTACATGGGCCAGTGGGACCGGTCCGCCGATCCGGCCGGGCTGGTCCGCGGGCACCTGGAGCCCCTGGGCCGTGACCGTGCGCCGGGGCTCCCGCGCCCGCACCTGATCGACATCGTGGCGGCCGTCGTCGACGGAGAGCTGCGCGTCGACTGGATCCACTCCCCCGCCCACCACCACACCGCCACCGTCGAGCGTCTGGCCCACCTGTTCCTGCGGGGACTGGAGCAGATCGCCGGCCAGGCCCGTGCCAACTGAAGGGTTCCTCCCGTGAGTCGCTATGCCTTGAACCAGAACGAGACGGACGCGGTGGCCGATCTGGCGGACCGCTTCCTCGCCGGCCGCCAGGGCTGGCAGCCGCTGATCCTCGCCGACGAGATCCGGGCGGAGTCCGAGCGGCTGCCGCTCGGGATACGGCAGTTCCTCGTGGCCTGCCGGACTGCCGAGGAGCCCGTCATCACGGTGGCGAACCTCCCCGTCGACGAGCGCCTCGTGCCGACCCCGGCGAGCTGGCAGGTCGCCGAGAAGGAGGGGGCGGCGATCCGGGAGGAGCTGGTGCTGCTGCTGATCGCCTCCGTCCTCGGGGACCCGTTCGCCTGGGCGAACCAGCAGAACGGCCGGCTGGTGCACGACGTCTGCCCGGCCAAGGGCCAGGAGTCCTCGCTGACCAGCGCGAGCAGCGAGACCCAGCTCACCCTGCACACCGAGGACGTGTTCCACGCCTGCCGGGGGGACTACGTGGCCCTGATGTGCCTGCGCAACCCGGACCGGGTGGGCACGACCGTCGCCGGGCTCGACTCCCGCAGCCTGCCGGAGCCGCTGCGGGAGGTGCTGGCGCAGGACCGGTTCCGCTTCTACCCGGACGACTCGCACGCGGTCGCGCCGCGGTACTCCGGGGGGCTCCCGGTCGCCAGGGAGGAGCGCGAGCACGAGGTGGCGTCCGTACTGTTCGGCCCCGCCGACGCCCCGTACCTGCGGATCGACGCGGACTTCACCAGTCCGCTGCCCGGTGACGCGGAGGCCGGTCGGGCCATGGAGGAGGCGGCGGAGCTGCTGAACGCGTCCGCCGAGCGGGTCGTGCTGAGCCCGGGCGAGGCCGTCTTCCTGGACAACTACCGGGTGGTGCACGGGCGGGACGTGTTCGTGCCCCGGTACGACGGCGAGGACCGGTGGCTCAAGCGCACCAGCGTGGTCCGCGACCTGCGGCGCACGTACGTGCACACCCGGTCCCGCTCGCGCGTGCTGGGCTGACATGGCCAGGAAGGACTTCACTCTGCTGTGGGCGAGCCAGGCGGTCAGCGAGTTCGCCTACAGCACCTCCCTGATCGCGCTGCCGCTGCTGGTGCTGACGATCACCGGGTCCCCCTCGCAGGCGGGTGTCATCGCGTTCGTCGACGCCGTCGCCATGCTGCTCGCCGGCCTGCCGGCGGGCGCCGTGGCCGACCGGTACGACCGGCGGTCGGTGATGCTCTGGTGCGAGGGGGTGCTGGTGGCGGTGTTCGGCGTCGCGGCGCTGTCCCTGTGGGTGGAGGTGGCGTCGCTGCCGGTGCTGGTGCTGCTGGCGCTGGTGAGCGGCGCGGCCACCGCGGTGCTGCTGGCCACGGGCGCGGCGATGGTGCCGGCCCTGGTCCCCCGGGAGGAGCTGTCCGGCGCCGTCGCGATGAACTCGGCGCGCACGTACGCCGGCCAGCTCGTCGGCACCTCGGCGGGCGGATTCCTGCAGGCGATGCGCAACGCGCTGCCGTTCGCCCTCGGCGGGGTCGCCCACGCGATCAGCTTCGTCCTGTTGCTCTTCATCAAGCCGCAGCCGCCCGCGGGGCGGAAGGAAGGCCGGGGGTGGTCCGCGCGGGACCTGGTGGACGGCATCCGCTGGATCTCGGGGCGGCCCTTCCTGCGGCTGGGCCTGCTGTACGCCACGGTCACGAACTTCTTCTACGGAGCGGTGTACTTCGTCGTGATCGCGTCGGCGAAGACGAGCGGGATGAGTTCGGGCCTGGTCGGGGTGATGGCCGCGCTGCTGGGCGTCGGCGGGCTGCTGGGCGCGCTGGCGGCGCCCCGGCTCCAGCGGGTGCTGACCGGTTCGCGTCCGATCTTCCTTGTCCTGTGGCTCTTCGCCGTGCTGACCGCGGGGATCGCGCTGCTGCCGGGCAGCTACACGCCGGGGATCCTGCTCGGGGTCACCGCCTTCACCGCGCCGACGGCCAGCGCCTACTTCACCACGTACCAGCTGCTTCTCACTCCGGACACCCACCGCGGGCGGGTGATGAGCGTGGCGAACATCTGCAGTGCGGGCGGCGCGGCGATCGCTCCGCTCGCGGGCGGCGCCGCCTTCGACTTGTGTGGACGGCCCGCCACGCTGCTGGCCTGCTCGGCGCTGCTGGGCCTCATCGCCCTGTCGGCCGTGCTGAGCCCGGTCATGCGCCGGCCGCCCGAGGCGCCGGCGGTGGAGGAGGTGGGCGACGGGACCGGTCCGGTACCGGCCCGCTGAACACGCCCTGAAAACGCCCTGAGCAGGACCTGAGCACGCCCTGGGCGTGCGGTTCGGGAACCGCCGACCCGACTGACGGCAAAGCCGCACCCTCCGTACCCGATGGCTCGAAAGCGCCCTGCCCCGAGGCCGGTTGATCACTGTAGGCTGACCGACAGTCATCAACTCATGTGGATGCGCAAGGTATGGGGGCGCGCGGGGAACCGCGTGCATGGCTTTGACATCAGGAGAAATGCGTTGGTTACCCTCCGACTGACCGTCGAGGACCTGTCGCGGATACGCTTCATCGGCACGCTGGGGGCGGAGTTCGAATCGCGCCTCGCGGAGCTGAGATACGCGGAGCCGCTCCAGGACGAGTTCAGCGAGTGGCGCCGGAAGGTGAAGCGAAGACTGCGCCGGATCTCCACGATCGCGGCCTCGGCCCCGCCGCCCGCGTCCCGCGCCGCGGCGGGCCCCTCGCCGGCCGGCGGCTACTTCCACGCCACGGCGATCGAACCGTTCTGGGGGCGGATCCGCAGCCATCTGGAGATGGAGCGGGAACTGTTCGGGCGGACGGCCCTGTCGGGCGGCGTGGAGAGCGCCCTCAACCGGCTGCACCCGACCATCGACTGGGACGCGCCCTGCTTACGGGTGGACAACGGTCAGAACGCGCGGGAGATCCGCCTCACCGGCGACGGGATCGTCCTCGCCCCCTCCCTGTTCGCCAGCCGCCCGCTCGTCCTGGACCCGGAGAGCGGCCGGCAGGGGCTGACCACCCTGGTCTACAACGTCCCGCTCGACACCGAGGCGGCCTCCTCCCTGTGGCAGGCTGAGGAGGACGGCGCGGCCGCGCTGCGCGAGCTGCTCGGCCACACCCGCGCGAGCGTCCTCGAGAGCGTCCGCGTACCCAGCTCCACCGGCGACATCTCCCGCCGCCTGCACATCTCGAAGCCGTCCGCGAGCAAGCACGTCAGCGTGCTCCGGCGGTCCGGGCTGGTGGCGACGGAGCGGAAGAGCAACCTCGTCGTCCACCGCCTCACCCACCTCGGCGAAGCCGTTCTCGGCTAGCCAGATTGGCCGGAACCACCATGAGCAAGAAGTCCCCCTGGCTGGTGGCCTACGGGCCCGGCCCGGACGCGGAGACCCGCGTGGTCACCTTCCCGCACGCGGGCGGCAGCGCGAGCTGGTTCCGCGACTGGGCACAGCACCTGGGCCCCGGCTGCACGTTGCGGTCCGTCCAGTACCCGGGCCGGGAGAACCGGCTGGCCGAGCCGCTGGTCCCGGCGATGAAGCAGCTGGCGCAGGGCGTGGCCGAGGCCCTGGCCGAGGAGCCGGACGGGGCGCGGGAGACGGTGTTCTTCGGCCACAGCATGGGAGCGGCGGTCGCGTACGAGACCCTGCGGCTGCTGGAAGCCTGGGGCTCCTCGTCCGTCACGCGGCTGTGCGTGTCGGGCCGGGAGCTGCGGGCGGGGCCCGAGCCGGGCGCGGCGGTGATCCGCGACGACGAGGCGCTCATGGCCTCCATGACCAGGCTCGGCGGCACCCGTTCGGCCGTGTTCGACGATCCGGACCTGCGGGAGATGGTGCTCGACATCGTCCGCAACGACTACCACCTGGTCGACACCTACCGGGCCGATCCGGGTGCGGCGCCCGTGCGGGCCGATGTGCTCGCCCTGACCGGAGACCGCGATCCGCAGGTGGACCTCGGCCGGATCGACGCGTGGGCCTCGGTCACCACCGGCTCCTACGCGCGGCACGTGTTCCCCGGGGGCCACTTCTATCTCGCCGACCACGCGCCGCGGCTGCTGCGGCTCGCGACCGGCGCCCCGGCCGCAGGCTGACCCATCAGGCACGAAGGTAAAGTGCGCCTTCGAAGATGGAGGCACGGCGCATGACCAACCCCGACGACAAGCCGACCGGCAGCCTGGCCGACAAGCTGAACCACCTGTTCGGCACCACGGCGCCGGCCGGTCGCGGGCCTTACACGGGCGAGGAGGTCGCCCGTGCCATCACGGCGTCCGGCGTCCCCATCTCGGGCAGCTACATCTGGCTGCTGCGCAAGGGCCAGCGGGACAATCCGACGCTGCGGCACATCGAGGGACTCGCGAAGTTCTTCGGCGTGCCGCCCGCCTACTTCTTCGACGACGAGGTGACCGCCACGGTCGACACCGAGCTGGCCCTCCTGGCGGCCATGCGCGACGCCCAGGTCCAGCGGGTCGCCCTGCGGACCGCCGGACTGTCGGAGCGGAGCATGCGCTCGATCAACGAACTGATAGAAAGAGTACGGGAGTTGGAGGGTCTCGCGGAGGACCCGCCGCCATCCGGGAGTCCTGCGGAAGACTGACGGGGAACCCCCCTTGACCGGCCTTACTGGCGCAAACCCGCCTGTTCCAGCCGGGGCAACTGTGCTGGGGTAGAACTCCTGACGATCACTCGGGGGGACCAGGATGTTCAGCGGTGCGGCACTCAGCGTCGACGTGCTGTGATCGTCGTGCGCTGGCGATCGAAACGCGGCGGCCCGGCCGCCAACCCACTGGCCGAGCGGTGCCGGGAGAGGGTGCGGGACCTGCGTCTGCCGCCCGGCGGGAAACTGACCGTCGACGAACTGTGCGCCTACGTCGGCACCCTGCGCGAACGCCAGGTGCACATCGTCACCCTCGCCCTCCCCTCCGCCGGCCCGCACGGACTGTGGGTCGCGACCGAGACCCGGGACTACATCTTCGCCGAGGAGCGCCTGGTACCCGTCCACCAGCAGCAGGTGATCCTCCACGAGATCGGCCACGTCGTGTGCGACCACGACACCTCGCCCGTCATGAGCGTGGACGCCTCGCGGCTGCTGATGCCCTCGCTCGACCCGGCGCTGGTACGGCGGGTCATGGGCCGTGAGCACGGCGACTCGGAGGCCGAGCAGGAGGCCGAGCTGGTGGGTTCGCTGATCGGCGGGCTCATCGGCACGTGGAACATCCACCCCACCTGGACCGTGCCCCCGGAAGCCCGGGAGATCGCCGAGCGGCTCAGCTCGCTGGAGTCGCCCGTGGCGCGGGACCCGGCGTGAACACGCTCCTCTATCCGCTCTGTTCGTGCGTGGCCCTGGTGGCCCTCGGCTACAAGGCCCGGGTGCTCAGGACGGACCGCTCGGTCCCCCAGGTCGCCCTGGTCGCCAACTTCCTGCTGCTCTTCGTCATCTTCACCGTGTCCACCCCGTCCGTCTGGGTGCGGGTCAGCGAGCTCGCCGGCATCGAGAACTTCTCCGGCCTGCTCACGCAGAGCTGCGTGGTCGTCATGACGGTCTGCCAGCAGCTCGTACTGCTGCACTTCAGCCACGGCCCGGAAGCGGCCCGCCGCAAGGCGGTCCCCCGCGTGGCGGCCCTGGGACTGGTCCTGGTCACCATGGCGGTGCTGTTCTTCGCGGCGTCGGCCCACGGCGAGGCGCCGCACGACTTCGCCGTCGCCCGGGCCCAGTTCACCCCCGCCTACCTTGTCGTCTACCTCGCCGCGTTCACGGCGAACCAGGTGCAGGTCGGCGTGATGGGCCTGCGGTACGCGAGGATCGCGCCGTCGCCCTGGCTGCGCCGCGGCCTTCGCATGGTCGCCCTCACCCTGCCCTTCGCGCTCGTCTACACGGGCGCCCGGACCGCCGACGTCGTCGCGGCCCAGCTCGGGCACGACGGACGCGCCTGGGAGCCCGTCGCGCAGCTCGGCGTGGCCATCGCCGTGATCGTCCAGACGATCGGCTGGATCCTGCCGGACTGGGGCCCGCACCTCACCTCCCTGCGGGTCCGGCTGGGACACCGCGGCGCGCACCGTGCGCTCGGCCCCCTGCACCGCAGCCTCACCGAGCACGTACCGGAGCCCGTCCTGCCGTGCACCGGGGCCCTGGACCTGCGGACCCGGCTGTACCGCATGGTGATCGAGATCCGCGACGCCCAGTGGGCGCTGCGCACCTGGATGGACGCGGACGTGGCCGAGCTGGCCCGGCGGGACGCCGAGCGGGCCGGCCTGCGCGGTGAGGAGCTGGCGGCCGTGGTGGAGGCGGCGCAGCTCAGGAACGCGATCGACGCGAAGCGCCGCGACCGCCCGCCCCAGCGCCAGCCGCAGACCCCGATGGCCGCCGCCCCCGGCGACCTCGCGGCGGAGCTCGCCTTCCAGCGCAGACTGGCCCGTGCCATGTCCTCGCCCATCGCCGTCCGCTACGCCGGCCACCCGAAAGCCCCCGGCACACCACGCAAGGAACCCGCATGACCGTGAACACCGCCCCCACCGCCCTCCCCCAGCCCTTCGGGCACGGCTTCCCGGCCGATCCGCACGCCATGTACGCGCGGCTGCGCGAGCAGGGATCCGTGCACCGCGTCGCGCTGCCGGACGGCTCGCCGGTCTGGCTGGTGACCCGGGAGGCCGATGTCCGCCAGGGCCTCGTCGACCCCCGGCTGTCCGTCAACAAGAGGCACTCCGGAACCGGCTTCAAGGGCTTCTCCCTGCCCCCGGCGCTCGACGCGAACCTGCTGAACATCGACGCGGACGACCACCTGCGGCTGCGCCGCCTGGTGTCCCAGGGGTTCACCCCCCGGCACGTCGAGGGCCTGCGCGGCTCCGTACAGGCGGCGGTGGACGCGCTGGCCGACCGGCTGGTGGAGCGTATGGCGGCCGAGGGCCGGGCCGACGTGGTCGAGGAGTTCGCCCGGCCGCTGCCCCTCACGGTCATCGGCGAGCTGCTCGCCGTGCCCGAGGCCGACCGGGGGGCGTTCTCCGGCTGGGTCGCCACCATGCTCGCGGCCACGTCCCGGGAGGAGCTCGCCTCCGCGATCGAGGCCATCCACGGCTTCCTGCTCGACCTGGTGGCCCGGCGCCGCGCCCGGCCCGGTGACGACATGCTGTCGGACCTGATCGCGGCCCGGGACGACGAGGACCGGCTCACCGAGAACGAGCTCGTCTCGCTGGCCTTCCTCCTCCTCATGGCCGGCAGCGAGAACGTCCAGCACCTGCTGGGCAATGGCCTGCTCACGCTGCTCACGCATCCGGAGGAGCTGGCGGCGCTGCGGGCCCGTCCGGAGCTGCTGCCGCAGGCCGTGGAGGAGCTGCTGCGCCACTCGCACCCGAACCACACCGCGATCCGCCGGTTCCCGACCGAGCCCCTCGACATCGGCGGGGTGCGGATCCCCGCGGGGGACACGGTGCTGTTCTCCCTCGCCGCCGCCCACCGCGACCCGACGCGCTACCCCGACCCCGACCGGTTCGACCTCGGCCGGGCGGACAAGGCGCACCTCTCCCTCGGCCACGGGCTGCACTACTGCCTCGGCGCGCCGCTGGCCCGGATGCAGGTCTCCGCGGCCCTCGGCACGCTGCTGCGCCGTCTGCCGGCCCTCCGGCTCGCGTGCCCCGCCCGGGAGGTCCCCTGGATGACGACCTTCCGGTTCCACGCCGTCCGGGAGCTGCCGGTCGCCGTGGCGGCGGAGGGCTCCGCTACGCGCAGGCCGGGCACAGCCCCCGGTAGGTGACCTCGACCCCGGACACGGTGAAGCCGAATCGTTCCTCCGCGGGCAGGCCGGCCAGCGGGCTGCCCGTGGGGTGGACGTCGCGGATGAGGCCGCAGCCGGAGCAGATGAGGTGCTGGTGGGGCCGGTGCGCGTTGGGGTCGTAGCGCTTGGCCCGGCCGTCGGTGGAGACCTCGACGACCTCACCGAGGGTGACGAGCTCGCCCAGGGCGTTGTAGACGGTGGCCCGGGAGATCTCGGGCAGCCGCTCCGCGGCGCGTGCGTGCACCTCGTCCGCCGTGAGGTGGACGTGCTCACCGTCGAGGACCTCCGCGACGACACGCCGCTGGGACGTCAACCGCCAGCCGCGCGCTCGCAGCCGTTCCAGCAGGTCACTCATATCGGCTCACCTTTTCAGGCTCGGCGGGATGTCCGTGGTTCACGAGGACGTCGGAGATCCGATGGGATATTGGCTTGGTGTCCGTCTTGACTTGGATTCTGTCCATCGTAGGATCGGTTTCGTTGATAGCCAAGAGGATGAATGACCCCAAAGCGGCAGGAGTCATTCGAGACCGTCCGGGACGGTGACCACTCGGCGTCGAGACCGCTGTCCGCCTGGTCCGGAAGGATTCCCATGTCTGAGAACCACGATGCAATCGTCGTAGACGCCAAAACCGAGGGCGGTGGCTGCCCCGTCGCCCACGAGCGCGCCCCCCACCCGACCCAGGGCGGCGGAAACCGCCAGTGGTGGCCGGAGCGGCTCAACCTGAAGATCCTTGCCAAGAACCCCGCCGTGGCCAACCCCCTCGGCGAGGAGTTCGACTACGCGGCCGCCTTCGAGGCCCTCGACCTCGCCGCGGTCAAGCGCGACATCGCCGAGGTGCTCACCACCTCGCAGGACTGGTGGCCGGCCGACTTCGGCAACTACGGCCCGCTCATGATCCGCATGGCCTGGCACAGCGCGGGCACGTACCGCATCAGCGACGGCCGCGGCGGCGCCGGCGCCGGCCAGCAGCGCTTCGCCCCCCTGAACTCCTGGCCGGACAACGGCAACCTCGACAAGGCCCGCCGTCTGCTGTGGCCGGTCAAGCAGAAGTACGGCCAGTCCATCTCCTGGGCCGACCTCATGATCCTCACCGGCAACGTCGCCCTGGAGACGATGGGCTTCGAGACCTTCGGCTTCGCCGGCGGCCGCGCCGACGTGTGGGAGGCCGACGAGGACGTGTACTGGGGTCCCGAGACCACCTGGCTCGACGACCAGCGCTACACCGGCGACCGCGAGCTGGAGAGCCCGCTCGGCGCGGTCCAGATGGGCCTCATCTACGTCAACCCGGAGGGCCCCAACGGCAACCCGGACCCGGTCGCCGCGGCCCGCGACATCCGCGAGACGTTCCGCCGCATGGCGATGAACGACGAGGAGACCGTCGCCCTGATCGCCGGCGGCCACACCTTCGGCAAGGCGCACGGCGCCGGCCCGGCGGACAACGTCGGCGCCGACCCCGAGGCCGCTTCGATCGAGGCGCAGGGCTTCGGCTGGGCGAACTCGTTCGGCACCGGCAAGGGCGCCGACGCGATCACCAGTGGTCTCGAGGTCACCTGGACCACCACCCCCGCCCAGTGGGGCCACGACTTCTTCAAGCACCTCTTCGAGTACGAGTACGAGCTCACCCAGAGCCCGGCCGGCGCGAACCAGTGGGTGGCGAAGAACGCCGAGGCGATCATCCCGGACGCGCACGACGCCTCGAAGAAGCACCTCCCGACCATGCTCACCACCGACCTGTCGCTGCGCTTCGACCCGGTCTACGAGCAGATCTCGCGGCGCTTCTACGAGAACCCCGACCAGTTCGCGGACGCCTTCGCCCGCGCCTGGTACAAGCTGACGCACCGCGACATGGGCCCGGTCGTGCGCTACCTCGGCCCGGAGGTCCCCTCCGAGACGCTGCTGTGGCAGGACCCGCTGCCGGCGCGCGAGGGCGAGCTCGTCGACGCGGCGGACATCGCCTCCCTCAAGGAGCAGATCCTCGCCTCGGACCTCACCATCGCGCAGCTGGTCTCCGCGGCCTGGGCCTCGGCCTCCTCCTTCCGCGGCAGCGACAAGCGCGGCGGCGCCAACGGCGCCCGCATCCGCCTGGAGCCGCAGCGCACCTGGGAGGTCAACAACCCGGACGACCTCGCGCAGGTGCTGCGTACGCTCGAGGGCATCCAGGAGTCCTTCAACACCGGCGCCAAGAAGGTCTCGCTGGCCGACCTGATCGTGCTCGCGGGCTCCGCGGCCGTCGAGAAGGCCGCCAAGGACGGCGGAGTCGACGTCGAGGTGCCCTTCACGCCGGGCCGCGTCGACGCCTCGCAGGAGCAGACGGACGTCGAGTCCTTCGCCGCGCTCGAGCCGGCCGCCGACGGCTTCCGCAACTACACCGGCAAGGGCAACCGCCTGCCGGCCGAGTTCCTGCTGGTCGACCGGGCGAACCTGCTGACGGTCAGCGCGCCGGAGCTGACCGTGCTCATCGGCGGTCTGCGCGTCCTGGGCGCCAACCACGGCGGCTCGAAGCACGGCGTCTTCACGGACAAGCCGGGCACGCTGTCCAACGACTACTTCGTCAACCTGCTCGACATGGGCACGACGTGGAAGTCGACGTCCTCGGCGCAGGACGAGTTCGAGGGCCGTGACGCGAGCGGCGCGGTCAAGTGGACCGGTACGCGCGCCGACCTCGTGTTCGGCTCGAACTCCGAGCTGCGCGCGCTCGCGGAGGTCTACGCGAGCGACGACGCGAAGGCGAAGTTCGTCAAGGACTTCGTCTCCGCGTGGGACAAGGTCATGAACCTGGACCGGTTCGACCTCGTCTGATCCCGCCGTACGGGCCGGCTCTCCCTCCGGGGGGGGCCGGCCCGTACGCATGTCCGCACCCCGTACATCCCGGTGGGCCGCCTCCGTGCGGCCCACCACCCTTTGCGGCCCGTCCGGGCGGCCCGTTCCTGGGGGTGGTGCGCGGGAATGACGGGTGGGGAGCTCCCATGTGCGGG
This sequence comes from Streptomyces sp. NPDC058525, assembly GCF_042719495.1. Classification (NCBI taxonomy): domain Bacteria; kingdom Bacillati; phylum Actinomycetota; class Actinomycetes; order Kitasatosporales; family Streptomycetaceae; genus Streptomyces; species Streptomyces sp. NPDC058525. The sequence goes on along the minus strand of NZ_JBHXNP010000035.1, from coordinate 19,434 downwards.
TGGGGCGGGTGGCGTTGACTCGGGCATGCCGATCGGCCCTGTACGGCGATTCCGACCACCGACCCACCCGACCTGCGAGGAGGTGACCCCGATGAGCGTACTCAAGCTCCAGAACCTGCAGCCCGTGGCGACGAACAACAGCGCGGCCGTCGTCAGTCTGACGAGCAGCAGCAGCACCTGCTGTTCCACCAAGCCGGTGTAACCCCGACGGCGATCCGTACGGGACGCGCTGTGTCCCCGTACGGATCGCCGTTCCCCGTTGCCCACCAGCCGCTGCCGGCGGCGGCCCTCGGACGATCACAGAGGCGGACATGCGCAACGAACGATGGGTCTACCGATTCCTCTTCGCCTGGGACGACACGCTGTTCTTCGACCCGCTCGACGTCTTCTACGAGCCGAGGGCCGACCACTTCCTCGCCGGGCTCGACGAGCGGGTGCGGGCACGGTTCGTCCGCAGCGGCATCTGGTGGAGCCATCGGCACAACCCGGACCTGCCGGCGCAGGGCTGGAAGATCCACGTCTCCGCCGCCCAGCACACCGTGCGCGAAACGGCCGCGTCGGTGATCGCCCATCTGACCGCGCACGAGATCGACTTCAAGATCGCTCTCGACCTCAACATCTTCGAGATGCTCAACTCCAAGGCCATGTCCCGGGGCAGCGGCGGGAAGCTCGTCACCGTCTACCCGCGCGACGAAGAGGAGTTCCGGACCTGCCTGGCCGACCTGGCCCGCGTCCTGGAGGGCGTCGAGGGCGCCTACGTGCTGTCGGACCTGCGCTACCGGGACAGCAAGGCGCTCTACTTCCGCTACGGCCAGTTCCTCGACACGCACGCCGTCGACGTCCTGGGCCGGCGGGTGCCGCACATCACCGGACCGGACGGGCCCGTACCGGACGACCGGCGGCCCGGCTACGCCCAGCCCTGGTGGGTGCCGTGGCCGTTCACCGACTGGAAGCCCGCCGACGGGGACGAGGGGGACGGACTGCTCGGCGGGCGCTTCCGGGTGACCGGGGCGATCCAGTTCTCCAACAGCGGCGGCGTGTACACGGCCGAGGACACGGCGGACGGGGACCGCAAGGTGGTCCTCAAGGAGGCCCGCCCGCACACCAACATCAACCCGCGCCAGGACCACGACGCCGTGGACATCCTCGCCCGGGAGTGGCGGTTCCTGAACCGGCTGGCCGACGCCGGCTCCTATCCGAAGCCGATCGCCACCTTCCGGCACTGGGAACACCACTACATCGCCGAGGAGTTCATCGAGGGCTCCGACGTCCGCTCCGTCCTGCTCGAACGCAACCCGCTGGCACGGCCGGAGTTCGACATCGACCGGTCCCGGGAGTTCCTGCGGATCTTCATCGCCGTCTTCCGCGGCCTGGCGCGCGCGATCCGGTCCGCCCACGAACGCCGGGTGATCCTCGGCGACTTCACCCCCGCGAACCTGCTCATCGACCCCGACACCCTCAAGGTGACGATCGTCGACCTGGAGGCCTGCCGGCTGGCCGAGGGCGGGGCGGCCGGGGACGGGGACGGGGATGGCGCCGTCAGCGACGACGCGGCGCTGGAGAAGCCGGTCGAGCTGTTCACACCCGGGTTCAGCCTCTCCCGGAGCCTCTACAAGGCCTCGGGGACCGAGGGCGACCTGTACGGCCTGGCGAACACCATGGCCTACTTCATCTTCCCGATCGCGGCCATGTCCTACCTGCGCGAGGACGTCCTCGGCACCTACCGGATCTTCACCGACGCCCTGGGCTGGCCCGAGCGGATCCACGAATTGCTCACCGGCCTGGCCGAGGCGCGGATCACCCTCCCCGAGGTGCTCGAGGCGCTGGAGCACGAGGAGGACCTGGTCGGCCGGGTCGAGGCGGCGCCGCGGCGGCCGGTGGTCGAGGAGCGGCTCGGCCTGGTGGAGGCCGAGGCCGGGGTGGCCGCGTTCGTCACGGCCGTCGCCGACACCGACCGGGCGACGCTCTTCCCCGTCGACCCGTTCGCCCACGTCACCAACCCGCTGAGCCTGGGCTTCGGAGCGGGCGGCGTCCTGTGGTCGCTGCACGCCTCCGGCATCCCGATCCGGCCCGAATGGCGTACCTGGCTGCGCGACGAACTGGACCGCATGGACGTGGCGGAGTACCCGGACGGCCTGATGAGCGGCCTGGCCGGGATCGCCTGGGCGGCCGATTCGCTCGGGCTGCGGCCCCAGGCCCGCGAGCTGCTGACCCTGGCCAACCGGCGGGCGCCCGAGACCGGCGACCACACCTTCTACTACGGCCTCGCCGGGCTGGGCATGACGAACCTGCGCTTCTTCCTGCGCGGCCACGACCCGCGCGACCTCGCCGCCGCGCGGGAGTGCGCGCGCGTACTGTGCGCCGCCGCGCAGCGCGAGGGCCGGCACGCCTACTGGCTGAACGAGTTCTCGTCCAAGGGGCCGTTGACCGGTCTGGGCTTCGGTCAGGCCGGTGTGGCGCTGTTCCTGCTGCGGATGCACCAGGTCACCGGGGAGGAGCGCTTCCTGCGGATCGGGCAGGAGGCGCTGGCCTGGGAGACGGCCCACGCGAAGCCCCTGGACCCCGACGTCCCCGGCAGCCCGGTGATGTTCGAGCACGAGGGGACCATGGAGCCGTACGTGGAGGTGGGCTCCGCGGGGGTGGCGCAGGTGCTGCTGCGCTACGGGGACCTGGACGCGGCGCGGACCGTCCTGCGCGGGCTGGACGCCGGGCACTCGGTGCTGCCGGGGTACGCCTTCGGGATGAGCGGCGTCGCCGACGCGCTGCTGGACGCGGCCGAGTTCACCGGCGACCGTTCGTACCGCGACACCGCGCTGCGGCAGCTCGACTTCGTCCGGAAAGTGTTCCTGTTCGAGCCCGCGGAGCGCTTCGGAGTGCCCCGCGGGGAGGGGGCGGCCCCGCTGGGCGTCCCGGGTGAGGGGCTGCTGCGCTGCTCCTGCGACTACCTGACGGGCTCGGCGGGCGTGCTGCGGGTGCTGCACCGCGTGAACGGCGGTGGCACGGCCGACTTCCTGCTGGACGAGGTCTCGCGGTGAGGCAGCTGTGGCTCACGCTGAGCGGCCACCGGACCAGGTTCATCGTGATCATGGCCGCCGAGGCGGCCACCGGCGGGCTCGAGGCGCTGCTGCACCCGCTCCTGCTCAAGGCCCTGTTCGACCAGGCGATCCTGGCCGCGGACTTCCGCCGGTTCCTCGTCCTCGGCGCCGGCTACCTGGTGCTCGGGCTCACCCTGAACCTGGCGGGCTACGCGATCTCCACCTGGCGCAGGCGGTGCGAGAACGCGTTCACGCTGGTGCTGGAGACGGAGTTGCTGGACCGCACGGTCGCCCTGGACGGCCGGAAGGTCTCGGCGGCGGGCAACGCCTCGTACGTCAGCCGCATCCACAACGACGTCTCCGAGGGCGTCCTGCCGGCCGTGGACGTCGCCATCCGCATCGCGCGGCAGGCCGTCGCCTCGCTGGTCTTCCTCGGCGTGCTGCTGTACCTGTCCTGGCAGGCCAGCCTGATCCTGCTGGTGATCGTGCCGCCGCTGGTGCTCGTCAGCAACCGGCTGGCCCGGCGCATCGAGGACAACACCGAGCCCGAACGCGAGGCGGAGGCGCGGTACATCAACCGGCTGACCCGGACCCTGGAGTCCTTCCACGCGCTGCGCGGCCTGCCGTCGCTGCTGCCCGGCACCCGCGCGGTGAACCAGGACGCGCTGCGCGGATTCCTCGGACTGAAGTTCGTCAACTACCGCCTGTCGCTGAAGCAGAAGACCCTCAGCGACCTGGTCATGAACCTGTCGGACACCGCCTCGATGGTCATCGGCGCCTTCTTCGTCTTCTCGGGCCGGATGTCCTTCGGCAGCTTCCTCGCCTTCGTGAACTCGCTGTGGCGGGCCGTCACCGGGATCTTCGACCTCGTCAACATGATCCCGCAGGCCCGCCGGAGCACCGCGGTCCTCAAGCGGATCCAGGCCCTGCGCGACGCCCAGGAGGCGCCGTACCACGAGGAGGGGGCCCTGGTGCGGGTCCGCGGGGCGAGGGTGCGGTACGGCGAAGGCGCCGGCGCCGGCGCCGAGGTGACGGTCGGGGACTTCGAGCTGGCGGCGGGCGAGCACGTACTGCTCCGCGGCCCCAACGGCTGCGGCAAGAGCACCCTCCTGCACATCGTCTCCGGGACCCTCGCCCCGGACACGGGTGAGGTCACCCTGCCGCCCCGGGTGGCGAGCCTGACCACCCCGGTGAACCTGCCGCCGCTGCCGGTGCGCGAACTGGTCGCCGACGGGCGGCTGCGCACGTCGATGGGCCTGGACGGGCTGGCCGACCAGCTGCCCTCGGAGCTGTCGTCCGGCCAGCGGCAGCGGGTCGGGGTCGCCGCGCTCCTGTGCGAGGACGCGGACGTGTACCTCGCCGACGAGCCGTTCTCGAACCTCGACGCGGACGGCAGGGACCTGGTGCTGCGGACCCTGCGCGAGCGCACCGGGGGCCGCGCCCTCCTGGTGGTGCACCACGGGGACGCGGACCTCGACGGCCGCTTCGACCGCGTGGTGACCCTGGCTGCGGCCGGCGCGCTCTCCGGGACCGGCACCGTCTAGACGGGGACCGGGGCGCCGGTGCCGGTGCCGGTGACCAGGTCGCGGGCGGCGGAGGCGAAGGCGGAGCGGTTGGGGTGCCCGGTCTTCTGCAGGAGGCTCGCGACGTGCTTCTCAACGGTGCGCGGCGAGATGTGCAACCGGCCGGCGATGTCCTTGTTGCCGATCCGTTCGGCGAGCAGCCGGGCCACCTCGAACTCGCGGAAGGTGATGCCGCACCGGCGCAGGACCGGCGGCACCTGCTCGGTGCCGGTGCGGCGCTGGCGGACCGGGGCGCCCATGCCGCGGAGCCGGGCCCGGCAGGCACCGGCGACGGCCTGGAGGCCGGCGCCGTGGAAGTACTCCTCCGCCTCGCGCAGCCAGTCGGCCGGGTCGCCCCAGCCGTCCGCGTACGCGGTGCGAGCGACCAGCCGCAGACACAGGTGGTGTGCCACGGGGTGGGGCTCGGCCGCCTCCAGGGCGGTGCGCGCGGCGGCCGTCGCCTCGGCGGTGCGGCCCTCGCGGCCCAGCAGTACGGCGTGCGCCAGGCCGACGAAGGGGCGGTTCCAGCGGGTACGACCGGTGCTCGTCCGGGCCGCCTCGGCGTGGTGGCGGCGGCCCATGCGCCCGGCGAGCACGCCGAGCAGCAGGATGACGCCGTGCTTGCCGAAGTCGGCCGTGGCCGGGTTCTCCGCGTCGTAGGCGAGGGCCTGCGCGAACTCCTGCTCGGCCGCGTCGTGCCGTTCCTCGAGCAGCGAGCAGAACGCCCGCGCCAGGCCGTACGCCATGGACCGTACGCCCGGCGCGTGGTCGAGGAGCGGTGCCAGTGCCTCCAGTGCCTCCGTCATCTCGGTACGCCGGCCCTGGTGGGCCCAGCGCACCGCGTCGGCCAGCCGCAGCAGGGCCAGGGCCCGGCCCAGTCCCAGCCGGGCCGCCTCGGCCCTCCCGGCGCGGATCCGGTCGCGGGCGGGCCCGAACTCGCCGCGCCGGACGTGGTCCAGGGCGAGCACGAAGCCGGTCTCGTGCGCCAGCGGCAGCATGCCCGTCCGCAGGGCCTCCTGCCGGGCCTGTTCGAGCCGTGCGGTCCGGCCGTCGTACAGCGCAGCGCTCCGGGCCAGGTGCACCTCGGCGGACAGCCCGAGTGCGGGCAGGGCGTGCTCGTGGGCGAGGGTCCGGGCCCGCGCGAGGTGGGCCTGCGCGGCCGGCTCGTCGCGTTCCCGGGCCAGCTCCCCGAGCAGGAGCAGGGCCTCGCCCTCCACGGCGGGCAGGCCGGCGCGCAGCGCCGCGTCCGCCGCCCGGCGGGCGAACGCGGCGGCGGCGGCCAACCGGTCGGGCGCGAACCGGCACCGTTCCGCATGGGCCGCGGCAAGGTCGACGAGGGCCACGTGGGCCGGGGCCGGGGCCGGGGCTGGTGGCGACGGCGCGGCCGGGTTTTCGCCGAGCAGGCGGCGGGCGGTGTCCAGGTGTCCGAGGGCTTCTGCGGGGCTGCCCCTCAGGACGGCGATGCGGGCCAGCCGTGCGTGGAGCCCGGCCCGGCGTCCGGCGGGTACCGCGGGCTCGCCGCCCAGTGCTTCGAGGCCGGCGGCCGGCGCGGGCAGCCGGTCGAACCGGCCCGAGCAGGCGACGGCGTCGAGCAGCCGCTCCAGCACGGTGGCGTGCAGGGCGGGCTCGGCGGCGGGGTCGAGGAGCCGGTGGGCCCGGAGCAGCAGCTCCACCGCCCGTTCGACCGTGCCCCCGCCCATCGCCCGCTCCGCCGCCTCGCAGTACAGCCGGACGGCCTCCCGGGTGTCGCCGGCGTGCCCGTGGAGCTCGGCGGCCTGTGCACACCACGTTCCCGGCAGCCCGGGGTGCAGCTCGGCCAGGGCGTGCGCCGTCCGCCGCGCGTGTCCGGCGCGCTCGCCGGGGCCGAGGCCGTCGAGCAGGGCCTGCGCGGCGAGCGGGTAGCGGAAGGCGTACCAGTGCGGGCCGGCCTCGTCCGGCACGATCAGGCGGGCGGCCACCGCGGCGCTCAGGGTCACGTCCAGCTCCGCGGGGTCGCGGCCCGTCGCGTGCTGGAGCACCGGCAGCGGGAAGCGCGGGCCGAACAGGGCGGCCGTGCTGAGGAGTTCGCGGCCGAACAGGCCGAGCTTCGCGGCCCGCCGCCGGACGCTGTCCACGACGGCGGCGGGGACCGGCGGCGTCCGGCCGTCGCCGGGTGCACGGCCGGCGCCGTCGTGGGCGAGCTCCTTGACCACGAACGGGATCCCGGCGCCGCAGGTCGCCGCGCGCCGCACGAGCTCGGGGCAGATCTCGGACGGGTCGGCCCCGAGCTCGGCCGCGACGAGGAGGTGGACCTCGGGACGGCCGAGGGGAGCCAGGTCGAGCACCGTTGCGGTCCCGCTCCGGCGGGCCCGTGCGGCCAGTTCGTCCGCCGCGCAGGGTTCGCTCCCGGCGGCGAGCAGCAGTACGGCGGGCTGCTGGCCGATGTTGTCCAGCAGGTACTCGACGGCGGCCAGCGTCTCGGCGTCGGCCTCGTGCAGGTCGTCGAGGACCAGCAGGAAGCCCCGCTCCCGTCCGATGGCGGCGGCGAGGCGCAGTACCGTCTCGGCGACCACGAGCGGGGACACGGCGCCGGCCCCCGCGCCCCGGGTCCCGTTCAGCAGGTCGCCGAGGGCGGCCGGGTAGCGGCCCGGTCCGCCCGGCTCGGGCAGCAGGCCGGCGCGCGACAGCAGGAGCAGCGCCTCGACCAGCGGCCGGTAGGGGACGGGGGCGCCCATGGTGCCGGCCCGGCCCTGCGCCGTGGCCATGCCCTCCCGGGCCGCGGCGGCGAGGGCTTCGGCGGCGAGGCGGGTCTTGCCGATGCCGGGTTCGCCGGTGACGAAGACCGCTCCTCCCCGGCCGTGCCGGGCGGCGGCCAGGGCCGCCGTGATCTGCGCCATCTCGGCTTCCCTGCCGATGAGTTCCCCCGGCGCGGGGGGTCTGCCGTCGATGCCCGTGGTGGTGCGGTCGTACAGCTGTGTCATCTGCCTCTCCTGGTGCGCGGGGAAGCGGAGGTGCGGTCGCCTGGCGGAGCGAGCGGCGGCGAGGTCGTCGCCGGAGCCGACGATACGAAGGCGGGAGCGCGGTCTGTAGCCGTCCGTTTGGGGGGCTTGCGCGCGGGAGTCAGCCCCCGTCGAGACTGTCCTCGCGCACCCGCCGGGCCAGGTCCAGCTTGGTGTAGGCGGGGCGGCCCGCCTGCTGGTACTTGGCCTTGACCCGGTCCAGGTAGTCCTTGGCCGTGTGGACGGTGATGCCCGCGCGCCGGGCGGCGGACTTGAGGGTCATCCCGGACGCGTAGTCGAGCAGGACCTGGCGTTCCCGGGGCGAGAGCCGGGGGCGGTCGGGACCGTCGTCGTGGGCGCAGGCGAAGGCGAGTTCCGCGGAGTGCGCGCTGCGGCCGGCCGCGACGTCCTGGACCGCGGCGACCAGCGTCGGCAGGTCGTTGTCCTTGGTCAGGTAGCCGTCGGCGCCGGCCCGCAGCGCCTCGATGATCCGGGAGCGGTCCGGGACGGTGCTGATCATCAGGACGCGGCTGCCGGTGCGCAGCAGGCGGCGGATGTTGTCGGCGGGTGCGGAGCCGTCGCGCAGCACGAGGTCCAGCAGGACGACGTCGGGCGGGACGTAGCCCGAGGGAGCGGGCCCGTACGGGGGTTCGGCCGGGGCGGGTGCGCCGATCAGCTCCCCCACCGTGGCCGCGGTCGCGACCAGGCGCAGCTCGGGGACCGTGCCCAGCCAGGCCCGCATGCCGTCGAGGAGCATCCGGTCGTCGTCCACCACCGCGACGGTGGTCACCGGGGCCATCTCAGCTCCACCCGTACGCCCTCTCCGGGGGCGGTGTCCACGGTCGCGAGGCCGCCTACCTCGGCCATCCGCGCGCAGACCGAGCCGCGCAGCCCGAGGCCGGGCAGGTACCGCTCGGGGTCGAAGCCGGGACCCCGGTCGACGACGGTGACGACGGCTCCGCCCCGTCCGTCGGTGCCCCGGGTCGCGGTGAGGTAGGCGTGTCCGGTGCCCGCGTGCCGCCGTACGTTGTTCAGGGCCTCGCGGGCCGCGTCGCCGAACGCGGCGGCGACCTCGGGGGGCACGTGCGGGAGGTCGTGGTACTGGGCGGTGACCCGCAGTTGCAGGCTCTCGACGGAGCTCACCGCCTCCTCCAGGGCCTCGCCGATCTCCCGGTGGTGGTCCTCGTCGGCGGTCTGCTGGATCAGCCGGCGCAGGTAGGCGGCCTCGCGGCCGCACCGTTCGCGCACCCGGGGCGCGTTGGCGTCGATCCCGCCCGCGGCGAGGGTGGTGAGCGTGGCCAGGACGGTGTCGTGCAGGGCCCGGTGGTGTTCCAGGCGTTCGGCGTAGCGCGCCTTGTGCGCCTCGGCGGCCAGCGCGCGGGCGTTGGCGTCGTCGAGGAGGCGCCCTTGGCGGCGCAGGTACCACCACATGACCCAGGCCATGACGGCCGACGACAGCAGCGAGTTGACGTGGCCGCCGATGACCGCGGGGCTCGCGCCCACCAGTTGGTAGCCGATGAGGTGGGTCACCAGGAGGAGCGCGACCGCGGTGAGGACGTGCAAGCGGCGTTCGAGGGCGATGGCCGCGGCGGCGCTCGACGACCCGCCGAGCAGCATCGCCCAGCCGAGCAGGGCGGGTTCCCGTACCCCGCCCCACGTACAGAGCAGGAGCGGCAGCACGCACCCGGTGACCAGGACGTCCGCCCAGACGTGCCGCGGGTCGAACCAGCCGCGCCGCAGGGCCGCGCCGTAGCCGAGCGCGCTGAGCCCCAGGGCCGCGGCGAGCCCGGCGTACTGGAGGGGGAGGTCGTGCCGGCGCTGCGCCACCGCGAGGACGCCGACCGTCAGATGGCTCGTCCGGTAGAGCAGGGTGGTCAGGATCATGAAGGACTGGGCGCGCTGCAGCCCCGACCCGACCCCGGTCGTCCTGCGCAGTGCCCGTAATCGCCTTGTCGACAAAGGCACCACCGACCACACCACCCCGCCCGTGATCATCACTGATGTCACGTATTTTGCCCCAGCAGGTCCATGCCAACGGCGGCATCCGGCCAGCCCCCGACGCGCCGCCCGCGGCGGGGCGACGTACCGTGGAAGGCGCCTGCTCGGGTCGGTCACGCTCGGACGCACCCTGGGAGAGGGCATCGCCATGGACGTCACAGTGGGAACGTTCAACCTCAACAACCTGTTCTCCCGGTTCAACTTCAGAGCCGAGATACAGGAGGTCCTGCCGACCGGGGACAACGGTCAACTGACCTCCAGCTACGAGTTCAAGGATCCGAAGGAGTTCCGGATCCGCCGGTACAAGGGCAGGCTCGTCAAGGGCATCAGCCCCGAGGAGCAGGAGATGCTCGCCCGGCGGATCATCGCGATGGACCTGGACATCCTGGCCGTCCAGGAGGTCGAGGACATCGACACGCTGCGGTTCTTCGTCTCGCGGCGCCTCGGCAGGGCCTACCCGTACCTGTCGCTGATCGAGGGCAACGACCCCCGGCTGATCGACCTCGCGGTGCTGTCCAAGTTCCCGATGGGGGCGGTCACCTCCTGGCAGCACGCGCCCCATCCCGAGCTGCCCGGCGAACGGCTGTTCAGCCGGGACCTGCTGGAGGTGGAGATCCTCGATCCGCGGGATCCGGACCGGCACCTGCTGACGGTCTTCAACAACCACCTCAAGAGCCAGTTCGTCGAGCACACGGCGGACCCGGTGGAGGGCAAGGAGTACAACGACCACCTCCGGACGCTGCAGGCGGAGGCCATCGCCCGGATCCTCTCCGCCCGCACCCGCCCCGACGGACGGTTCGTGCTGCTGGGCGACATGAACGACACCCCGGAGTCGCCCACGCTCGCCGCGCTGGCCGCGCCGACCGCGCAGCTCACGCTCGAGGAGGCCCTCGCGCACCCGGTGGAGACCCGCCCGCCCAAGCCGGACGTGCCGCCTCCGCCCGCGTCGGGGTCCTGGACGCACCGGTTCAAGGAGTCGGGCACGGCCGCGCAGTACGAGCTCTTCGATCAGATCTGGCTCAGCCGCAGCCTCCACGCACGGCACAAGAGCTCCCACATCGACCGGCGCACCCGGCACGCCGGCGACGGCTCGGACCACGACCCCGCCTGGGTGGTCCTCGACTTCTGACCGGCCACCCGACCGCCGGATGGCTCTGCTTGGCACCACCCGGTGCCAAGCAGAGCCATTTCATGTCCCCAGCGGCACACCGGCACGGATGACACCACCGTCATCCAGAACAATGCCACCACATTTATGCAGGTCAGAGGCCATCCCCGTAGAGCGGCACCAGGCATGGCGCGCTACGGGCTTGCACATGGCGCCATCGTGGTGCCATGATGACGTCATGGACCTCACGCCGTATATCGACACCCTCCGCCGCGAACTCGCGGTGGCCGCCGAAGCCGGCGGCGAAGAAGCACGCGAGCTGGCCGAGAGGCTGACCGCCCCCCTGGAGTCGGCGACCCGGCTGACCATGCTCAACGTGCTCTCCGCCGCGATGGACGAGATCACCCGCGAACTCGCCCCCGGCTCGGTCGACGTACGGCTGCGGGGGCTCGACCCCGACTTCGTGGTGACACCCCCGCCCACCGGCGGCGGCCACACGGAGCCGACCGCGCCGGTCGAACCGCTGACGGCGCAGGCACCCGCCGACGGCGACGAGGGCGGCACCGCCCGCGTCAACCTGCGGCTGCCGGCCCACCTCAAGGCGCGCGCCGAGGAGGCCGCGGGCCGCGAGGGCCTGTCGGTCAACGCGTGGCTGGTGCGGGCCGTGTCGGCCGCGGTCGAGGGCGGCAACCGGCCGCGCACGACGGAGAAGACCCAGATCGGACAGAGCTTCACGGGCTGGGTGCGCTAGGCCGTCTCTGTCGGATCTCGCCTGACCCGCGCCGCTCCCCCAGCTACCGCTGGGAGGTGCCCCCAGGCACCGCGCCTCGCCGCGTTGTCGGGGCGCCCAAGTACGTCCAGTACTCGGGCGCCCCTCCGCCTTGCGATGCACGGCACCAGACGACGCGGGCTTAACCGGCAAGATCCAAAAGAGACGACCTAGCCGCATCCCCGCCCGCACCACTCCACCCGCACCACCTCACCCACACCACGTCCCACCAGCGGGGACGCCCTGAAGACCCAAGAGGACGGGACAGCCATGCCTTCTTTCGACACTCCCGAACCGATCTCGGTCACCGCGCACGTGGAGGCCGGCTCCATCCAGTTCACCGCGGGCGACCGCCTCGACACCGTCGTCGAGGTGCGGCCCCGCGACCCGAAGAAGGACCTGGACGTACGGGCAGCCGGCCAGACCGAGATCGCCTACGCGGGCGGCGTACTGACCGTCAGGACGCCCAAGACGCGCTATCTCGTCGGCCGCACCGGCACCGTCGACATCACGGTCGAGCTGCCCACCGGTTCGCGCATCGACATGACCGGAGCCTGGGCCCAGGTGCTCGGCGAGGGCCGGTTCGGCGAGGTCCGCGTGAAGACCTCCTCCGGAGACGCCCGCTTCGACACGACGGGCCCGCTGAACCTGGTCGCGTCGCACGGCTCGATCACCGTGGACCGGGTCGAGGGCGCGGCCGAGATCACCACCAGCACCGGCAGCGTGAGCGTCGGCCTCGTCGACGGCACCGCCGTCCTGAAGAACTCGCACGGCACCACGACCGTCGGCGCCGCGACCGGCGAGCTGCGCGTGCGCAACGCCAACGGCGACATCCAGATCCGGCGCGCCGAGGACTCGGTCGTCGCCACCACCGCCCACGGCACCCTGCGGGTGGGGGAAGTGGTCCGCGGAGAGGTCCAGTTGGAGACCAGCTTCGGTGCCATCGAGGTCGGCGTCCGCGAGGGCACGGCCGCCTGGCTCGACGTCAGCTCGAACTCCGGACAGGTCCGCAACACGCTCACCGCGTCCGAGAGCCCGGAGACGGCCGAGGACACCGTCAAGATCCGCGCCCGCACCCGGTACGGCAACATCGACGTCCGCCGCGCCAAGGCCTGATCCCCGCCCAGGCCTGACCACCGCCTAGGCCTGACCACCGCCAAGGCCCGACCCCCGCCTAGGCCTGCCCCCGCCAAGGCACGACCCCCGGGCAGAGCCGGCCCGCGCCCCGGCTCGCCCGCTCCCCCACCACTCCAGCCCCCGAACGGGAGGGCCCCATGCCTTCTTCTGTCATGCCCACCTCAAGGAAGGGTGACGGTCCGCCGTCCCCGGCCGCCGTCTCCGCCGTCGGCCTGCGCAAGTCGTACGGCGACAAGACCGTCCTCGACGGCATCGACCTGCACATCCCGGCCGGATCCGTGTTCGCGCTGCTCGGCCCGAACGGCGCCGGCAAGACCACCGCCGTGAAGATCCTGTCCACGCTCATCTCGGCCGACGGCGGACAGGCCCGGGTCGCGGGCCACGACGTCGCCACGTCCCCGCACGGGGTGCGGGCCGCGATCGGGGTCACCGGGCAGTTCTCCGCCGTCGACGGGCTGATCACCGGTGAGGAGAACATGCTCCTCATGGCGGACCTGCACCACCTGTCCAAGCGCGAGGGCCGGCGGGTCGCCGCCGAACTGCTGGAGCGGTTCGACCTCGTCGACGCCGCGAAGAAGCCCGCCCAGAGCTACTCCGGCGGCATGAAGCGCCGCCTCGACATCGCCATGACCCTCGTCGGCAATCCGCGCATCATCTTCCTCGACGAGCCGACCACCGGCCTCGACCCGCGCAGCCGCCACAACATGTGGCAGATCATCCGCGAGCTCGTCTCCGAAGGCGTCACCGTCTTCCTCACCACGCAGTACCTGGAGGAGGCCGACGAGCTCGCCGACCGCATCGCCGTGCTCAACGACGGCAGGATCGCCGCCGAGGGCACCGCCGAGGAGCTCAAGCGGCTCGTCCCCGGCGGACACGTCCGGCTCCGCTTCACCGACCCGGCCGCCTACCGCTCCGCCGCCTCGGCCCTGCGCGACGCCACCCGGGACGACGAGGCGCTGGCGTTGCAGATCCCCAGCGACGGCAGCCAGCGCGAGCTGCGCTCCGTCCTCGACCGGCTGGACTCGGCCGGCATCGAGGCGGACGAGCTGACCGTGCACACGCCCGACCTCGACGACGTGTTCTTCGCCCTGACCGGCTCCGCGGTGCCGGGCCGGGCCGACCAGCCCAAGGAAGATGCCCGATGAGCTCCCTCTCCCTCGCCGTGCGCGACTCGTCCACGATGCTGCGGCGGAACCTGCTGCACGCCCGGCGCTACCCGTCCCTGACGCTGAACCTGCTGCTCACGCCGGTGATGCTGCTGCTGCTCTTCGTCTACATCTTCGGCGGCGTGATGAGCGCCGGCATCGGGGACGGCGGGGCGGACCGGTCCGAGTACATCGCGTACCTCGTGCCCGGCATCCTGATGCTGACCATCGGCGGCACCACGATCGGCAGCGCGGTGTCCGTCTCCAACGACATGACCGAGGGCATCATCGCCCGCTTCCGCACGATGGCGATCCACCGCGGTTCCGTGCTCGTCGGACACGTCATCGGCAGCGTGCTCCAGTGCGTGATGAGCGTGCTGCTCGTCGGGGCCGTCGCCGTGGCCATCGGGTTTCGGGCCACGGACGCCACCGCCCTGGAGTGGATCCTGGCGGTGGGCCTGCTGGCGCTCGTATCCCTGGCGCTCACCTGGATCGCCGTCGGCATGGGCCTGTCCAGCCCGAACGCCGAGGCCGCCAGCAACAACGCCCTGCCGCTGATGGTCCTGCCGCTGATCTCCAGCGCCTTCGTACCGGTCGACGCGATGCCGGGCTGGTTCCAGCCCATCGCCGAGTACCAGCCGTTCACCCCGGCCATCGAGACCCTGCGCGGGCTGCTGCTCGGCACCGAGATCGGCCACAACGGGTGGCTTGCCGTGGCCTGGTGCCTGGCGCTGGCCGTGCTCGGCTACCTCTGGTCCACGTCGCTTTTCAACCGCGACCCGAAGTAGCGCGAACGCGGCGCACCCCCGCCCCCGGACGGCCGGGACGGGGGTGCGGTGCGTGGTGCGGCTGCGGCGGCTCAGGCCACCGGGACCGGGACCGGGAAGGTCGGGTACTCGACCCCGGAGACGTGCTGGACGACCCGGATGACCTGGCAGGAGTAGCCGAACTCGTTGTCGTACCAGAGGTAGAGGATGGCGTTGTCGCCGTCGACCTTGGTGGCGCCGGCGTCGACGATCGAGGCGTGGCGCGAGCCGACGAAGTCCATGGAGACGGCGTCGGGCGCGGTGGTGAAGTCGATCTGGCGCTTGAGCGGCGAGTGCAGCGAGACGTCGCGGAGGTAGTCGAGGACCTCCTCGCGGGTGGTCTCGCGACCCAGGCGCAGGCTCAGGATGGCGATCGAGACGTCCGGGACGGGGACGCGGATCGAGCTGCCGGTGATCGGCGCCTTCAGGTCCGGCAGCGCCTTCGCGACGGCGGAGGCGGCACCGGTCTCGGTGATGACCATGTTGAGCGGCGCGCTGCGGCCGCGGCGGTCGGCCTTGTGGTAGTTGTCCAGCAGGTTCTGGTCGTTCGTGAACGAGTGGACGGTCTCCACGTGGCCGCGCAGTACGCCGTACTCGTCGTCCATGGCCTTCAGCGGCGGGACAATCGCGTTCGTCGTGCAGGAGGCGCAGGACAGGATCTGCTCGTCCGGCTTGATCGTGTCGTGGTTGACGCCGTGCACGATGTTCGGGACGTCGCCCTTGCCCGGGGCGGTCAGGACGACCTTGTCGATGCCGGGGCGCAGGTGCTTGGAGAGGCCCTCGCGGTCGCGCCACTTGCCCGTGTTGTCGATGAGGATGGCGTCCTGGATGCCGTGCGCCGTGTAGTCGACCTCGGACGGGTCGTTGGCGTAGATCACCTTGATCGCGTTGCCGTTGGCGATGATCGTGCTGTTCGCCTCGTCCACGGTGATCGTGCCCTGGAACTGGCCGTGGATGGAGTCGCGGCGCAGCAGCGAGGCGCGCTTGACAATGTCCTGGTCGCCGCCCTGGCGGACGACGATGGCGCGCAGCCGCAGGCCGTTGCCGGAGCCGGCCTTCTCGATCAGCAGGCGGGCGACGAGGCGGCCGATGCGGCCGAAGCCGTAGAGGACGACGTCGCGGCCCTCGGCGCGCTCGATCTTGTTCGCACCCGTGGCTCCGACGACCGCGTCGGCGGTGAAATCGGCGACCGACAGTCCGCGGTCGTCCGTCTTGTACGTCGCGGCCAGCATCCCGAGGTCGATCTGCGAGGGACCGAGATCGAGGGCTGCGAGGGCCTGGAGGAACGGCATCGTCTCGGTGACGGACAGCTCCTCGCCGGCGATCTGCCGGGCGAAGCGGTGCGTCTTGAGGATGCTCACGACCGATTTGTTCACCAAGGAGCGGCTGTGAAGCAGGACGGTGACGTCCCGCTCCCGGTGCAGCTTCCCGATGATCGGGATCATCGACTCCGCGATCTCCTCGCGGTTCTTCCAGTTGGTGAACGAGTCGTCATTGACAGTCACAGGTTTATCTTTCGAGCTAGGCGGCGCTCATATGCTAACCCGTCCCCCGTTTGGCCCATCAAGCGGGGGAGGTCGAACGCCTCGGCCAGCAGTTCGTACGAGCGCTGCCGGTCGGCCGGGTCGGGCGTCAGGGTGTTGATGATCAGCTCGTCCACCCCGTGCGACGCGGCCAGTGCCGTCAGCGCGGCGTGCACCTGCTCGGGCGCTCCGGAGACCAGGGCCGTCCGGTGCACCTTGGCCCGCTCGAGCTCCGCGCCGGTCCAGCGGTGGCGGCGGGTGGTCTCGTACGAGGGCAGCGGACGGTCGTGGCCGAGGTCCTTGCGGGCACGCCACAGCAGCAGGCTCTGTGCCAGTTCCTCGGCGCGGCCGGCGCTGTCCGCGGTCACCACGCGCACGGCGAGCGCGCCGCCCGCCCGGTGCCCGGTGGCGGCCGTGTACGCGGTGCGGTAGTCCTCGAACGCCGCGGGGCCGCCGGCCGGGGAGAAGAAGTGTCCGAACGCGAACTCGGTGCCGAGGCGTCCGGCCAGGCGGGCCGATTCGCGTCCCGCGCCCAGCAGCCACATCTGCGGCGGGACGGGCGGGTGGGGGACGACGCCGCCCTCGGCCAGGAGCGTGCGCAGGTCCGCCAGCCGCTGGGGGAAGTCGTGGGCGGGGCCGCCGGCCCGGCCGATGCCGAGGTCGACCCGTCCGGGGTGGAGGGAGGCCAGGACGCCGAAGACCTCGGCGACCTTCGCCGGGTGGTAGCGGGGCAGCAGCACCCCGCCCGTACCGACCCGCATCCGCGAGGTGTGGGCCAGGACGGCCCCGGCGAGGATCTCCGGCGCGCTGCCCCCGAAGCCCGGGGAACCGTGGTGTTCGGCGACCCAGTAGCGGGTGTAGCCGAGGTCTTCCGCGGTGCGGGCGAGGTCCACGGAGGCGCGCAGCGCCTGGTCCGGCGTGTGGTCCTCGCCGACCGGGGTCTGGTCCAGTACGGACAGTCGGGGGTTGGTCATCGTGCGTCGCCTTTCAGTGCTGGTGGGACGGGATGCCGGAGGCGCCGGCCATGGTCGCGGGCACGATCCTGAAGTCCCGCTGGAAGACGAGGTTGTGCAGGTCGGCGGCGGCGATGGCGCGCAGCGTGGGCAGTTCGGCGGCGGCCTGGGCGTCGTCGAAGACGTTCAGCGGCCACTCGGAGACGGTGGCCCCGCGCAGGTGGGGGTGGTGGAAGGAGGCGCCGTAGTGCGCGTACAGCGTGACCGGCGGGATGTCGGCGGTCGACTGCTCGTCCCACCACAGCGTCCAGGCGTGGAAGAGGCTGCCGTCCTCGGCGCGCTCGACGCCGGTGGCGTCCACCACGCCCTGCCCGAGGAGGAGTTCGTCGTTGAGCTCGTTGAGGGCTTGGCGGGCGTACGGGTCCAGGAGGCGCGCGGCGGTACGGAAGTGCTCCTCCTTGCCGGGGCGGGTCACGGCGTCGCCGTGGACGCCGTCGCGCAGGTCGGCGAAGTGCCGCAGCAGCGCATCGAGGTTGGGGATCCGGGAGGTGGGGTGGGCGGGGGTGGTGGTCATGCCGACTCCGTTGATTCGTGCGGGCGTTCGGTGGTGAGCAGGTGCAGGGCCAGTCCGAGCCAGCCGCGCAGGGTGACGGGCCTGTGCGGGCCGGGCCCGGCCTGGCCCCGGGCCGGTTGCAGGAAGGCTCCGTGGCCGGTCTGGGGGAACTCGCGCAGGGCGACCTCCACTCCGGCCGCACGCAGGAGGCGTGCGTAGTGGTGGACGTCGTCGCCGACGGGATCGAGGTCGCCGGTGGCGAGGACGGCCGGGGCGAGACCGCGCAGGTCCGCCGCCTCGAACGGGGTGCTGTGGAGGCGGGTGCCGTCGGCCGCGCGGGGCCGGCCGGGGGCCTGGTAGGCCCGCCAGGCCGAGACCAGGTAGGGCGCGGTGGGGAACATGTCGGGGAAGCGGTGGTACGAGGCCGCGGTGCAGCCGGGGTCCAGCGGCGGGTACGCGAGCACCTGGGCCGCCAGGGGAAGGCCGCGGTCGCGGCTGGCGAGGGCGGCGCAGGCGGCCAGGGTGCCTCCCGCGCTGTCTCCGCCGACGGCGACGGGAACCGTGCCCCCGGCCCGCTCCCGGGCCCAGTCGAGCGCGGACAGGACGTCCTCGACCATGGCCGGGTGGCGGACCTCGGGGGCCAGCCGGTAGTCGACGCTCACGACGCCGAAGCCGGAGAACCGGGCGAGTTCGGCGGTCGCGCCGTGCCAGTCCTGGGCGGATCCGGCGCGCCAGCTGCCGCCGTGGGCCCACACCAGCCAGCCGTGCGGTGCCGCCGCCGTCGGCCGGTACACCCTGGCGGGGACCGGGCCGGACGGGGAGGGGATGCGGACCTGCTCCCAGCGGACCGCGGCACGGTTCGTTCCGGCGGCCGAGTGGGTGGGTGTTGCCATCGGGGTTCCTTCCCTCCGTGCCTGGGGCAACGTTCGCCGCCACGGCAGGGCTGTCACAAGGCGGAGTTGCCTTAGTTGCCGTGCTGGGGCTGCTTGTTGCGGAGGAAGAGGACGGTGGTCAGGGTCCCGATCACCACGATCGCGGTGTTCACGATCACCGCGGTCGTGATCCCCGCGTGAATGTCCGTGTTCGCAGCGGCGATCGCCGACATGATCGGCGTACCCATCGTGATACCGATCTGCTGCGTCATCGTCGCCAGACCCGTCGCCATACCCTGCTCGTGATCCGGCAGACCCGTCGTCGCGGTCACCATGAACCCGACGATCACCAGCATGTTCCCCACACCACCGACGAACGTCGCGATCAGCAGCAGCCACATGCTCGACGAGGTCTCACCCAACGCGATCAGACTCAACGTCGCCACCGCCTGCAGCACACCACCCACCACCAGCGTCGACCGCGTACTCGAAGCTGCGATCACCCGAGGCGCGATCGAACCACCGATCACCGTGCCGATACCCAGCACACCGAACGACAGCCCCGCCGCCAACGGCGAGAAGTCCAGCACCTCCTGCAGATACAGCGTCATCAGGAACACCAGGCTGGTCTCGGTCAAGAAAGCGATCAGACCCGCGATGTTGCCCCACGCGACCGTCTTCTTCTTCAGCACCGACACCGGCACGAGCGGAGCCGCACTCTTCGCCTCGATCACATAGAACACGACCAGCAGCACCACACCCGCCGCCAACCAGCCCAACGCCGAACCCGAACCCCAACCATGCTCACCCGCCTGCGTCAGACCGTAAATCAGCGCCAGGAGGCCGAGGGTCACCGCGGTCGCACCCGGAAGGTCCAGCTTCGGACGCACCGACGGACGAGACTCCTTGATCACCGCGGGAGCGATCAGCAACACCGCCAGCGCCACCGGCACGTTGATGAAGAACGCCCACCGCCACGACAGCAGATCCGTCAG
>NZ_JBHXNP010000034.1:0-75558 GCF_042719495.1 Streptomyces sp. NPDC058525 | reverse complement strand
TGGGGGGGGTCTCAGCCGGTAAGCCCCCCCCCCGGCGGGCGCCCCGGGGCCTGCGCCGGCCCGCGGGCCGACCGGCTGCCGGCGATCCGGGGGCACGGACGCCAGGGGATGACGGGCGGGTTCACCGACGGTGCCGGGCGGGTTCAGTGGCCGCGACGGCTGCCGCGGCGGCGCAGGGAGTACGCGGTGCCGGCCGCGGCGGCGAGGAAGAGGGCCGCGCCCGCGCCGAGTTGCACCGGATCCATACCGGCCACACTGCCGCCGAGGCCGCCCTGCACACCGCGGGCGGAGGTGGTGACGGTGGCGTTGGGGGTGGCCGTGCGCGTGGAACTGGTGGTCGGCCTGGTCGTGCCGCCCGCGATCGTCAGATCGGCCGAGCCGGTCTCGCCGTTGCAGGTGAAGGAGACGGAGTACACGGCTCCGCGCCGGGCGTCCCGGTCCACGGTGACCCGTACGGTCTGGCCACGGGCGATGCTCACGGTGTCGAAGACCCCGGAGGAGGCGGTGGCGTAGGCGGCGGTGCAGCCGGTGACCGCGAGGACCGTCTGGCCGCCAGGAGCGACCGTGGATGGAGTGATGGAGAAGCCGAACGAGGTGACCTGCCGGGCTTCTGCGGCGGTCGCGGCGGTCGTGCCGAGGGCGCCGAGCGCGAGTACGGCGCCCGTGGCGCCGGCGCTCAGCAGGGCTGTGGCGGAGGTACGTATCGCACCCATGGTTGATTCTCCGGATCCCCGAGGAGCAGCCGCGGAAGGGGTTTCCGCACGTGGGGGTTCGTGCGCCTCGATGTCCGCCACGCTAGGTGCGGGTGCCGTGGCCCGCGATCAGGAACGGGCGAATGGGGCATGGGACTGGGCCGAACCGGGGACGGGAGGCCCGTCCCCGGTTTGCCGCAGCCCGTTCGCCGACGGCCTCCGGCGGTGTCCGGCGCCCTCTGGCGGTGTCCGGCAGGGGCCTCAGTCCCGGAGACCCAGATGCGGGAACTGGGAGAGGAACGGTTCGGCGGTGGCCGAGATGCCCCGCCCGAACGGCGCGTCGAAGTCCCAGATGAGGAACAGCAGGAAGGCGATCAGCGCACTGAACAGACCGGCCAGCAGCAGCTCCCGGAAGGAGCGCCGGATCTGCAGGGTGAAGATCAGACCGACCGTCACCAGGGCTCCGGCGATGAGCCCGAACCACACCACCCCCGGCATCGTGGCTCCGGCGCCCAGCCCGCGCGCACCGCGGGCGTCGTCCGCGACGGCGACCTGGTCGACCAGCGGCTGGTACGCCTGCCCTTCGTGGTCGGTCTGCGGCTCGTAGTCGGTGACGTCCCGGCGGATCCGCTCCAGCAGTTCGCCGCCGCGGTCCGTGAGCCGGCCGTGCTCGGTCATCTCCCGCCACTCGGTGTCCACCACGTACGTCACGTACGCGTCGACGTCGGAGCGGATCTTCTTGCGGACCTCGGCCGGGTAGACCTCGGAGCGGACGCTGATCTCGTGCAGGGCCTGTGCCTCCTGGCGCACGAACTCCTGGGCGGCACCGCGGCCCTCCCAGACGCCGGCGATCGCCAGGCCCAGCACGATCGCGTAGATCACCCCGATCATCATCGTCATGTACTCGATGACGTCCGGGGTTTCGCTCGGATCGTCGTCCTCGCCGATCCTGCGGTGGTTGATGAAGGCGATGGACAGCACCACGGCACAGGCCGCGGCCATCGCGAGGGTCAGGACGAGCCATTCCGACAAGATGACTCCCAATCGGTTACGGGTGGGGCGCAAGTGCTACCGGGGGCGCAGCGCGACGATCGCGAGCACCGCGGGAGCCGCGGTCAGCAGGGTGAAGGTCACCGGTGAGATGTGGTGTTCGACCGGCTTGCGGGCGGGTGCGCGGTACGAGGGCCGGGCCACCGGCTTGGTCACGGGCGGTGGCGCCGCGGGGGTGGGCTCGGGTGGCCTGACCACCGGGGGCGGGGCGGGGGCGGGGGGCGCCGGTTTCGGCGGGAGGGCCTTCGGCACGGGCTTCGGTACGGGTTTCGGCGCCGGTTTGGGCGGGGGCGGCGGCGGTGGAGGGGGTGGCGGCGGAGTGGGCTTGGGCGGTGGGGCCGGGGGCGGAGGGGGAGTGGGCTTGGGCGGCGGCGTGGGCTTCGGGGGCGGCGGGGGCGGGGAGGGAGCGGGCTTCGGCGGACAGGGCGGGGGAGGCGGCGGCGGTGGCGGGCAGTGGTGTCCGCCGTGACCCCCGTGCCCGCCATGACCTCCGTGTCCCCCGTGTCCGCCGTGGCCTCCGTGTCCGTCGCGTCCTCCGCGCCCGTCGGACGGGCCTCCTCCGGAGCCGCCGCCGGACCGGCCTTCCTGCCGGCCTTCCTGTCGGCTGTCGCGATGTCCGCCGTGATGTCCGCCACCCGGGTCGCCTCCGCGGCCACCGCCGGAGACCGGCGCGACCAGGGCGCGCGCGGCACCGCCGTCGCCGGAGCCGGTCGTCGCGTAGGGGTGGCTATCAGCCACGGCCGGTGTCACGGCCAGGGCCGCCCACAGCAGGACCGGGACCGCCATCAGACGTCTGGCACAGGCTTTGTTCACCCGGCGAGCATGGGCTCGCGCCCGCCCGCGCGCGCGAGGGTCCGGCCCGGTTCGCCTGAACGGGTGGTGTGCCGACCGGAAAGGTTTGAGCCACTCGCGAGTCGCCCGGCGGGCGACTCCGGGCGCTCATCGCGCAATTCCCAAAAGGGATGTGTCGGTATCGATCATTCTCCCGGACAGGGCCGGCAGACGTGTTTGGTGTGTGACGAAGAACGGATCGCCAATTTCCGCTTTTGCTCGCCCCGTTGGGCAATGATCAGTACATTCGGCTCGGACAGGAGTCCGACCGCTGACGGACCACCGCAGGAACAACGCTTGGAGACCCCGATGGAGCGCCCCGCCTGGGCCCCGCCAGGCATCGACATATCGGTGCCGAGCGTGTCCCGCATCTACGATTACTACCTGGGCGGGTCCCACAATTTCGAGGTCGACCGCCAGGCGGCCCGCCGCGCCATGGAATTCATGCCGGGCCTGCCCAAGATCATGCAAGCCAACCGGGCATTCATGCGCCGCACCGTCCGGCACGCGGTCGCCGAGGGCGTCACGCAGTTCCTCGACATCGGCTCCGGCATCCCCACCTTCGGCAATGTCCACGAGATAGCCCAGGCGGCCAGCCCGGAGGCGCGCGTGGTCTACGTCGACCACGACCCGGTCGCCGTCGCGCACAGCCAGGCCGTACTCGCGGGCGACGAGCGCAGCGGTGTCGTCGCCGCCGACCTCCGCAAGCCGCGGGACATCCTGGCCGCCCCTGAGGTCACCCGGCTGCTCGACCTCGAACGGCCCGTCGCGCTGCTGCTCGTCGCCGTCCTGCACTTCCTGGAGGACACGGACGACCCGTACGCCGCCGTGGCCGAACTGCGCGACGCGCTGGCCCCCGGCAGCCTGCTGGTCCTCACGCACGCCTCGTTCGAGGGGATCCCGCTCTCGGAGGAGGTCGCGGGCGGCACCGTCGGCGTCTACCGGGACATCCGCAACCCCCTCGTCATGCGCAGCGGCGAGCAGATCCGCGGGTTCTTCGACGGGTTCGAGATGCTGGAGCCCGGTCTGGTGTCCATGCCCGACTGGCGGCCGGACCGTGCCGACTCCCCGGAGGAGGGTGCGGTTCCCGAGGACCCGTACGCCTTCTCGGGCTACGGCGGCGTGGGACGCAAGGCGTGAGACTTCCCGCACAGACGGCGGGTGCGCCGGACGGCGCCGCGGCGCCCGCCGGAGCGCCGGCCCCCGGGGCCGGCGCGGCCAAGGCCGCGGCTCCGGAACCGCCGGCGGTCCCCAAAGGCGGTATCGAGGACCGGATCGCCCGCTTCGCGACCATCTGGGGCCGGGCGATCTTTCCGGTCACGGCGACCTCGCTGACCCGCCCCGAGTTCGAACGGCACCTGCTCCCCCTCACCCGGACGCTCGCCGAGGCCCTGCACGCCCGCCCCTTCGACGCCGCCGTGGCCCAGCGGGTCGGCGCGGAGCTCGTCGCCGTGCACTGCACCGACCCCGAAGCGCTGTCGGGCACCCTCGGGGTGATCGAGTCGTACCTGGTGCTCTACTGCGGGCCCGGCTGGCCCGGGGGGCCCGGTGTCGGCTCCGGCGCGGAGGACACCGAGGAGTACCGGGCCCGCTGCGCCCGCCTCCAGCACGGGATCGCCGCGGGCTTCGCCCGGGCCCTGCGCGAGCGCACCCTCAAGGAGCAGGAGGCCATCGCCCGTTCGGCGCTGACCGCCCGCATCGACGCCCAGCAGGCCCTGCACGCGAGCGAGGAGCGCTTCCGGGCGGTCTTCGAGGGCGCGGCCGTCGGCATCGGCATCGCCGACCTGGAGGGGAACATCCTCGAGGTCAACGACGCGCTGCTGCAGATGTTCGGCGGCCTGGAAGGGCACGTCCGCGGCCGCAAGGTCAGCGAGTGGGGACACCCGGACGACACCCCGCACGTCTGGCGGATGCACGGGGAGCTGGTGCGCGGGGAGCGCGAGAACTTTCGCGTGGAGAAGCCGTACTACCGGCACGACGGCACCGTGCTATGGACCAACCTGACGGTGTCGCTGCTGCGCGACGCCGACGGTGCGCCGCGCTATCAGCTGGCGCTGATGGAGGACACCACCGAACGCCGGCTGCTGAACCTGCGCCTGCGCTACGAGGCGACCCACGACGCCCTCACCGGCCTGCCCAACCGGACGCTCTTCTTCGAACGGCTGGAGAAGGCCCTGAGCGGGCCCGGGGCCAGCCGCTTCGGCCTGTGCTACCTGGACCTCGACGGGTTCAAGGCGGTCAACGACAGCCTCGGCCACTCGGCGGGGGACCGGCTGCTGGTGGAGGTCGCGGACCGGCTGCAGAGCTGCGCGACCGGCCCCGGCGAGGTGGTCGCCCGGCTCGGCGGGGACGAGTTCGTGGCCCTGACCACCGGCCCCGACACCGAGCAGGAGGTGACCGACCTGGCGGTCCGCATCCTGTCCGCACTGTCGACGCCGATCCGGCTGCAGGGCCGCGAACTGACGGTCCGGGGCAGCATCGGCATCGTCGAGGGCCCGGCCCGCGAGCGCACCCCCGCGGAGGTGCTGCGCAGCGCGGACATCACGATGTACCGGGCCAAGGCGGCCGGCGGCAACCGCTTCGAATTCGCCGACGCCGAGGCCGACGCCCGGGCCATCACCCGCCACGGCCTGACCAACGCCCTGCCGGCGGCGCTGGAGCGCGGCGAGTTCTTCATCGAGTACCAGCCGCTGGTCCACATGCACGACGGCAGCGTGCACGGTGCGGAGGCGCTGGTGCGCTGGTCGCACCCGCAGTACGGGGTGCTCGGCCCGGACCGCTTCATCCCGCTCGCCGAACGGACCGGGCTGATCGTGCCGCTCGGCCGCTGGGTCCTGGAAGAGGCCGTCCGCCAGGCCCGCAACTGGCAGCGCCAGCACGGCGGCTCCTCCCTGCGGATCAACGTCAACCTCTCGCCGACCCAGCTGCACCACCCCGGCCTCGTCGCCGACACCGTCGCCGTACTGGAGAAGTCGGGCCTCGCCCCGGGCGCGCTGTGCCTGGAGGTGACCGAGTCGGCCCTGATAGGCGCCGATGACGAACTCCTCGAACCGCTGCGACGGCTCGCCGCGCTCGGCGTGGACATCGCCCTGGACGACTTCGGCACCGGCTACTCGAACCTGGCCAACCTGCGCCGCCTGCCGGTCAGCGTCCTGAAGCTGGACCGCTCCTTCACCCAGGGGATGCAGCAGAGCCCGGCCAACCCGGTCGACGTCAAGATCGTGGAGGGGATCGTCGCCCTGGCCCACAGCCTCGAACTCGCCGTCACCGTGGAGGGCGTGGAGACCGGAGCCCAGGCCGCCCAGCTGCGCGACCTCGGCTGCGACACCGCCCAGGGCTGGTACTACGCCCGCCCGGGCGCCCCCGACCGGATCCACACCCTCTCGCTCTCGGACGCCGTGCCCACACCTTCCTGACGCGGGCCGGTCAGTTCATGCCCGCCTCCGTCCCGCGCCCCGGCTCACGGACCGCCGCCATCACCCGCTCCATCCGCCGGCTGGTGTCGGCCAGCACCTCGGCCGCCACCGGCAGCCGCTCGGCCTCGTAGGCGTCGAGCACGCCTCCCTGAGCCGGGCCGGTGACGGCGGCGGCGAGGGTCCGGGCGAGCGCGGCCGCGTCCTGGATCCCGGTGTTCATACCGAGCCCGCCGGCTATCGGATGGACGTGCGCCGCGTCCCCGGCTAGGAAGACCCGGCCCTCGCGCATCCGGGCGGCCTTGCGGACGTTGGCCCGCCACGACGAGAGCCAGGTGGCATCCGCGAGCCGGATCCCCGGCACCCCGGCGTACCGGTCGAAGAGCCGCTGGAAGCCCTCCAGCGACGGCGGCAGCGGCTCTCCCCGCTCGTCCGCCTCGGGCGCGGACTGGAGTTGGAAGACCTCCGACCCCGGTATCGGGCAGAGCAGTATCCCGCCGCCGTCCGAGGTGAACCACTGGTGCCAGTAGTCCCGGCTCAGACCCGGAGCCCTGACGTCACCGACCACCATCGACGGCTGCTCCTCCGTGTGCCCCTCGAAGGGGATGGCGAGGAGCTCGCGGACCGAGCTGTGGCCGCCGTCGCATCCCGCGGCGTACCCGGCGCGGACCGAACGGCCGTCGGCCAGCCGCGCGGTGACCCCGCCGGCGTCCTGGGCGATCCCCACCACCTCCGCCTCGTACTCGATCAGGACGCCGAGCCCGGCCAGCCGCTCGCGGAGGGCCTCCTCGACCTGCCACTGGCCGATCAGCAGGCCGCCGCCGGCCGGGGTGTCGCTGATGTGGGCGCCGTCGAAGTACTTGCGCAGGATCAGGTCGCAGGTCCCGGCCCTGGAGAGCCGCTCGTCGAGGCCGAGCCGGGCGAAGACCTCCAGGCTGCCCTGGTTGAGCCCCTTGCCCCGGGACTCGCGGTGGGGTCCGGCACGCCGCTCCAGGATCCGGACGGCGAGGCCGCGCAGGGCCAGTTCGCAGGCCAGGGTCAGTCCGGTGGGGCCGGAGCCCGCGATCAGTACGTCGGTCATCGGAAGTCCTCTCATCGTGTCGATGACTCAAGGAAAGCGGCTCCCCGACAAAAAAGCAACCCGGTCACGAAAATAACCAGGTCCAAAAACTTACCCGGTAACGAATCCGTGCTAGGGTGTGAGGCATGGACAATACGACGGGTCTGCGCGAGAACAAGAAGCTCCGTACGCGCCAACGGTTGACGGCCACGGCGCTCGAACTCTTCCTGGAGCACGGCTTCGACGCCGTCTCCGTGGCCGATGTCGCCGCGGCGGCGGAGGTCTCCAAGCCCACGCTGTTCCGGTACTTCCCGAGCAAGGAGGACCTGGTGCTGGACCGCTTCGCCGACCACCAGGACGAGGCGGCGCGCATCGTGAGCGAGAGACCGGCCGGCCAGGGTCCCGTCGGCGCCGTACGGGAGCACTTCCTGGCCGCCCTCGACCGGCGCGACCCGATCACGGGGCTCTGCGACCACCCCGCGGTCCTCGCCTTCGAGCGGCTGGTCTTCTCCACCGCCAGCCTGGAGGCCCGCCTCGCCCGCTATACCGCCCGCGAGGTCGAACTGCTCACCGAAGCCCTCGAAGCCGAGTCCACCCCGCCGCTCACCGCCCGGCTGGCGGCGCTGCACCTGGTGACGGCACGGGGGGAGCTGGGCCGGGAGAACTGGCGCCGGATCGAAGGAGGGCAGAGCGCCGACGAAGCCCATCCGGCGGCCGTGGCCGACGCGGAGGCCGCGTTCGGCATGCTGGCCGGCGGGCTCGACCAGGTGTTGCCCATACGCACCGGCGCCGCCTCGGCGGGCTGACGGCCGGCCGCCGGAGCCGTCCGCGTCCGCCCCGGCAGTCTCCTCCGCCCCGGCAGTCCCGTCAGCCCCGGCAGTCCCGTCAGCCCACCAGGATCCGCTTCAGCTCGCGCGCCGCACGCGGGGGAGCCACGTCGGTGCGGTGTGCCATCGCGATCGTGCGCCGCAGCGGGGAGCCGGCCAGGGGGGTCGCCCGCAGGCCGGGGCCCGCCCGGTCCACCACCATCGCGGGGACCACGGCGATGCCCAGCCCTGCCCGGACGAAGCCCAGGACCGCGTCCATCTCGCCGCCCTCCACCGTGAACACCGGCTCGAAGCCCTCCGCACGACAGGCCGCCACCGTCATCTCGCGCACGTCGTAGCCGTGCCGGAACATCACCATCGGCTCGTCGCGCAGCCCGGACACGGTCAGCGCCCCGCCCCCGCCCGGCGCCGGCAGCTCCGCCGACGAGACCACCACCAGGTCCTCCGTCAGCAGCTCCACCGTGGTCAGCGCCGGAGCCGACGGCGGCAGCGGCAGCGCGATCAGGGCCAGGTCCAGGGCGCCGCGCGCCAGCTCCCGTACGAGATCGAGCGAACCGCTCTCCTCGATCAGCAGCTCGATCCCCGGATGCGCGCGGTGGAAGGTGCGCAGCACGTCCGGCAGCAGGCCCGTGCAGACGCTGGGCGTGGCACCCAGCCGGACCCGCCCGCGCCGCAGCTGGGCCAGCTCCTGCACCTCCAGCCGCGCGGTGTCGGCGTCCGCCAGGATCCGCCGGGCCAGCGGCAGCAGCGCCTCGCCCGCGTCCGTCAGCGCGATGTTGCCCCGCGCCCGGCTGAACAGCTCGGCGCCCAGCTCCCGCTCCAGCGCCTTGATCTGCTGGGACAGCGAGGGCTGGGCCACGTGCACCTGCTCCGCGGCCCGCGTGAAGTGCCGGGTGTCGGCGACGGCGACGAAGTAGAGGAGCTGCTGGAACTGCATGAACCCCAGCATAACGCCGTCATAGCCACTCCCTATGGACATCAGCCCCATCATGTCTTGGACCTTTCGGGACTTTCGTCCTTACGGTCGAGACATGGCTCTGGCAACGCGGACGGGTCGACGGCCGTCCACCACGCGCACGATCTGGGACTCGTCCGTCGGCAAGAAGTCCGTGATGGCCGTGTCCGGCCTGGTCATGCTCGGCTACCTCGTCGTGCACATGCTCGGCAACCTCAAGATCTTCTTCGGGGCCGAGGAGTTCAACGGCTACGCCCACTGGCTGCGCACCCTGGGCGCGCCCTTCCTGCACTACGAGTGGGCCCTGTGGATCGTCCGCGTGGTGCTGCTCGCCGCGGTCGTCGCGCACGCCGTCTCCGCGTACCAGCTCAGCCGCCGCGGCATCCAGGCCCGCCCGGTGAAGTACGCCCACAAGCGCCGCCGGGCGAGCTATGCCACCCGCACCATGCGCTGGGGCGGCATCATCCTCGGCCTGTTCATCGTCTGGCACCTGCTCGACCTCACCACGCTCACCGTCAACGAGCGCGCCTGGGCCGGCCACCCGTACGAGAACGTCCTGTCCACCTTCTCCACCTGGTACGGCAACACGATCTACATCGTGGCGATGGCGGCCCTCGGCCTGCACGTCCGGCACGGCTTCTGGAGCGCCGCCCAGACCCTCGGCGCGGGCAACGCCCGGCGCGAGCGGTCACTGAAGTTCCTGGCCAACGCCCTGGCCCTCGTCCTCTTCGCGGGTTTCGTCTCTGTCCCCGTGGCCGTCATGACCGGAGTGGTGAACTGACATGAGCGACCTCGGACACGACTACAGCCGCTACGGCACCGGCGCACCGCTCGCCGACACCAAGGCCCCCGAAGGCCCGATCGCGGACCGCTGGGACCGCCGCCGCTTCGAGGCCAAGCTCGTCAACCCGGCCAACCGCCGCAAGCACACCGTGATCGTCGTCGGCACCGGCCTCGCCGGCGGATCCGCCGGCGCGACCCTCGCCGAACAGGGCTACCACGTCGTCCAGTTCTGCTTCTCCGACTCCCCGCGCCGCGCCCACTCCATCGCCGCCCAGGGCGGGATCAACGCCGCGAAGAACTACCGCAACGACGGCGACTCGGTGCACCGCCTCTTCTACGACACCGTCAAGGGCGGGGACTTCCGCGCCCGCGAGTCCAACGTGCACCGCCTCGCCCAGATCTCCGTCGAGATCATCGACCAGTGCGTCGCCCAGGGCGTCCCCTTCGCCCGCGAATACGGCGGCCTGCTCGACACCCGCTCCTTCGGCGGGGTCCAGGTCTCCCGCACCTTCTACGCCCGCGGCCAGACCGGCCAGCAGCTGCTCCTCGGCGCCTACCAGGCCCTCTCCCGGCAGATCGCCGCGGGCAACGTGGAGATGCACGCGCGCACCGAGATGCTCGACTTGATCACCGTGGACGGCGTGGCCCGCGGCATCGTGGCCCGCGACCTGATCACCGGCGAGATCTCCACCCACTACGCCGACGCGGTGGTGCTGGCGAGCGGCGGCTACGGCAACGTCTTCTACCTCTCCACCAACGCCATGAACTCCAACGCGACCGCCGTCTGGCGGGCGCACCGGCGAGGCGCCTACTTCGCCAACCCCTGCTTCACCCAGATCCACCCCACCTGTATCCCGCGCACCGGCGACCACCAGTCCAAGCTCACCCTGATGAGCGAGTCCCTGCGCAACGACGGCCGCATCTGGGTCCCCAAGGCCAAGGGCGACACCCGCCCCGCCGCCGACATCCCCGAGGACGAGCGCGACTACTACCTCGAGCGGATCTACCCCTCCTTCGGCAACCTCGTGCCCCGCGACATCGCCTCGCGCGCCGCGAAGAACGTCTGCGACGAGGGCCGCGGCGTGGGCCCCGGCGGCCAGGGCGTCTACCTCGACTTCGCCGACGCCATCCGCCGCATGGGCCGGGACAAGGTCGCCGAGAAGTACGGCAACCTCTTCGAGATGTACGAGCGGATCACCGCGGAGAACCCGTACGAGGTCCCCATGCGGATTTACCCGGCCGTGCACTACACGATGGGCGGCCTGTGGGTCGACTACGACCTCCAGACCACCGTCCCCGGCCTCTTCGCCGTGGGCGAGGCCAACTTCTCCGACCACGGCGCGAACCGCCTCGGCGCCTCCGCCCTCATGCAGGGCCTCGCCGACGGCTACTTCGTGCTGCCCGCCACCATCAACGACTACCTGGCCCGCCACCCGCACCAGGAGGCCGTCGACGACACCCACCCCGAGGCCCGGGAGGCCGTACGGGAGACCCGCGAGCGCCTCACGAGGCTGCTCTCCGTCGACGGCGACCGCACCCCCGACTCCTTCCACCGCGAGATCGGCGAACTCATGTGGGAGTACTGCGGGATGGCCCGCACCGAGGAGGGCCTGCGCAAGGCGCTCGGCCGGATCCCGGAGATCCGCGAGGAGTTCTGGCGGCGCATCAAGGTCCCCGGCACCGGCGAGGAGTTCAACCAGTCGTTGGAGAAGGCCAACCGCATCGTCGACTACCTGGAACTCGCCGAGCTGATGTGCCTCGACGCGCTCCACCGCGCCGAATCCTGCGGCGGCCACTTCCGCGAGGAGTCCCAGACCCCGGACGGCGAGGCCGCACGCCGCGACGAGGAGTTCTCCTACGCCGCCGCCTGGGAGTTCACGGGCGCCGCCCCCGTCCTGCACAAGGAAGACCTCGTCTTCGAGTACGTCCACCCCACCCAGCGGAGCTACGCATGAAGCTCACCCTGCGCGTCTGGCGCCAGCGCGGCGCCGACGCCCCCGGCCACATGGCCTCCTACGAGGTCGACGGCATCTCGAAGGACATGTCCTTCCTGGAGATGCTCGACACCCTCAACGAGGACCTCATCCTGCGCGGCGAGGACCCGGTCGCCTTCGACCACGACTGCCGCGAGGGCATCTGCGGCGCGTGCAGCCTCGTCATCAACGGCGACGCCCACGGCCCGGAGCGCACAACCACCTGCCAGCTCCACATGCGGTCCTTCGCCGACGGCGACACCATCGACGTCGAGCCCTGGCGGGCCTCCGCCTTCCCGGTGGTCAAGGACCTCGTCGTCGACCGCGGCGCCTTCGAC
Organism: Streptomyces sp. NPDC058525; assembly: GCF_042719495.1. Taxonomy (NCBI): domain Bacteria; kingdom Bacillati; phylum Actinomycetota; class Actinomycetes; order Kitasatosporales; family Streptomycetaceae; genus Streptomyces; species Streptomyces sp. NPDC058525. Next base: position 63,636 of record NZ_JBHXNP010000034.1, on the reverse strand, counting down.
CGCATCATCCAGGCCGGCGGCTACATCACGGCCCCCACCGGCGCAGCCCCCGAGGCGCACGCCACGGCAGTGCCCAAGGCCGACGCCGACTTCGCCTTCGAGCACGCCGAGTGCATCGGCTGCGGGGCCTGCGTGGCGGCCTGCCCCAACGGCTCCGCGATGCTGTTCACCTCCGCCAAGGTCAACCACCTCAACGTCCTCCCGCAGGGCTCGCCCGAGCGGGAGTCCCGGGTGCTGGACATGGTGGCCGCGATGGACGACGAGGGCTTCGGCGGGTGCACCCTGACCGGCGAATGCGCCACGGCCTGCCCGAAGGGCATCCCGCTCCCGTCCATCGCCGCCATGAACAAGGAGTGGCTGCGGGCGGTCCGCAAAGGCTGACCGCTGAGTCGAGGCGCCGCCCCGATCCGGCCGCGGCGCCACACCGACCCGCCGAGCCGCCGCCTCGATCCGCTCGCCCCACCACCCCGATCCGCCGACCGGCTGACCGGCTCCGCCGACCGGGCGCTCGTACGGCCCCCGCGCCGCGCCGCACCCCGGCGCGGTCCCGGCCGTGGGGGACAGTGCACCCATGCCACATGCCCCCGCCGGGTCCGGACCGCGCCGCCGAGCCGTACTGGCCGCCGCCCTCGCCCCGCTGGCCGTCGCCGGCTGCTCCGCGGAGGAACCCGCGCGGCCGGCGCCCGGCCCCCAGGCCGGGCCCGGGGACGCCCTGATCATGGTGATCCGGCACGCCGAGAAGCCGTACGCCGGGGACTCCGGCTGGGACGAGGAGGGCGAGGACGACCCCGGTTCGCTCGCCGGCCGCGGCTGGCGCAGGGCCGACGAGCTCCCCCGGCTCTTCCCGCCGGCCCGCGGCTCCTCGCTGCCCCGCCCTGCCACCGTCTTCGCCGCCGGCGGCAGGGCCGGGGCACCCGCCCGGTGCAAGCAGACCGTCGCGGCCCTGGCCACCGCTCTGCGCACCCCCGTACGCGCCGAGTTCGCCGTCGGTGCCGAGCCGGCCCTCGTGCACGCCGTACTGCGCGCCCCCATGCCCGTGCTCGTCTGCTGGGAGCACAGCGGCATCCCCCGCCTGGTCCGCGCGCTGGGCGCCCACCAGGTCCTCGGCGTCCCCGCCGCCTGGCCCGACCGCCACGACCTCGTCTGGACGTTCACCCGCCGCCAGGGCCGGTGGAGCTTCCGAGAAATCCCGCAGCACCTGCTGTCCGGCGACGCCTAGACGACCTGGTAGACGGCCCCGCCTTCGAGCGCCCGTGCCAGGTACCGCGCCGTGCGGCCCGTGCCCGCCGCGGCCACCTCGGCCGGGGTGCCCGAGGCGACGATCCGGCCGCCCTCCGCGCCCCCGCCCGGGCCCAGGTCGATGACCCAGTCCGCGCCCGCCACCGCCGCCATGTCGTGCTCCACGACCACCACCGAGTGCCCGGCGTCCACCAGCCCGTGCAACTGCCGCAGCAGCACCCGCACATCGGCCGGATGCAGCCCGGTCGTCGGCTCGTCCAGCAGGTACAGCGTGTGGTCCCGGCGCAGCCTCTGCAGCTCCGTCGCCAGCTTGATCCGCTGCGCCTCGCCGCCCGACAGCTCGGTGGCCGGCTGCCCCAGCCGCAGATAGCCGAGCCCGATGTCCTCCAGCGCCCGCAGGCTGCGCGCCGCCGCCGGGACCTCCGCGAAGAATCCGGCCGCCGCCTCCACCGTCAGCCCGAGCACCTCGGCGATGTTCAGACCGGCGTACCGGACCTCCAGGGTCTCGGCGTTGTACCGGGCGCCCGCGCACTGCGGGCACGGGGCGTAGGTGCTCGGCAGGAAGAGCAGCTCCACCGAGACGAAGCCCTCGCCCTGACAGGTCTCGCACCGGCCGCCCGGCACGTTGAAGGAGAACCGGCCCGCCTTCCAGCCGCGCGCCCTCGCCTCCGGAGCCGCCGTGAACAGCTTGCGCACCACGTCGAACAGCCCCGTGTACGTGGCCAGGTTGGACCTCGGGGTGCGGCCGATCGGCTTCTGGTCCACCTCCACCAGCCGCCGTACCGGGAAGTCCGGTTCCGCCAGCCGTCCGGCGACCTCCCGGGCCAGCGCCTGGCCCACCAGCGTGGACTTCCCCGATCCCGACACCCCGGTCACGGCGGTGAACACGCCGAGCGGGAAGGGCACGTGCACGTCCCGCAGGTTGTGCCGGTCCACCCCGCTCAGCCGCACCGACCCGGTGGCCGTGCGCACCGGACGCCGCGCCCCGGCCGGCTCCGGCGCCGCGAACAGGTGCCGGGCCGTCGCCGACCGCGCCACACCGGCCAGCTCCTGCGGCGGCCCGCTGTACAGGACCTGCCCGCCGTGCTCCCCGGCCAGCGGCCCCACGTCCACCAGCCAGTCCGCGTGCCGCACCACCGACAGGTCGTGTTCCACGACGAACACCGTGTTCCCGGCCTCCTTCAGCCGGTCCAGTACGCCGAGCAACGCCTCGGTGTCGGCCGGGTGCAGCCCGGCCGACGGCTCGTCCAGTACGTACACCACCCCGAACAGCCCCGACCGCAGCTGCGTCGCCAGCCGCAGCCGCTGGAGCTCGCCCGCGGACAGGGTCGGCGCGGCGCGGTCCAGGCTCAGGTAGCCGAGCCCGAGCTCCACCACGGGCCCGATCCGCGCGCGCAGGTCCCGCGCGAGCACCCGCGCCGCCTCGTCCTCCAGCGGCGCGGCGGCGAGTACGCCGTCCAGGCCGGTCAGCGCCATGGCCGCCAGCTCGGCGATCCCGTAGCCCGCGAAGGTCACGGCCAGGGCCTCGGGCCGCAGCCGCCGCCCCTCGCACACCGGGCAGGATGAGTCGGCGAGGAACCCCTCCGCGCGGGCCCGCAGGGTGGCGCTCTTGCTGTCGGAGAAGGTCCGCATCACATAGCGGTGGGCGCTCATGTACGTGCCCTGATAAGGCCGTTGGATCCGGTCGGCGTCCCGCACCGGGTGCACGGTCACCACCGGCTGCTCCTCGGTGAACAGGATCCACTCGCGGTCCTTCGCCGGGAGCTCCCGCCACGGCCGGTCGACGTCGTGTCCCAGCGCCTCCAGGATGTCCCGCAGGTTCTTGCCCTGCCAGGCGCCGGGCCAGGCGGCGATGGCACCCTGACGGATCGACAGGCCCGGCTCGGGGACGAGGAGTTCCTCGCTGGTGCGGTGGATCCGGCCGAGTCCGTGACAGGAGGGGCAGGCCCCGGCGGCGGTGTTGGGGGAGAAGGAGTCGGAGTCGAGCCGCGGGGCCCCCGGCGGGTAGGTGCCGGCCCGGGAGTACAGCATCCGCAGCGAGTTGGACAGCAGGGTCACCGTCCCGACCGAGGACCGCGATCCCGGCGAGGAGCGGCGCTGCTCCAGCGAGACGGCGGGCGGCAGCCCGGTGATCGAGTCCACCTTCGGGGCGCCGATCTGGTGGATGAGCCGGCGGGCGTACGGGGCCACGGACTCGAAGTACCGGCGCTGCGCCTCGGCGTAGATCGTACCGAAGGCGAGCGAGCTCTTCCCGGACCCGGAGACCCCGGTGAACACGGTCAGCGCGTCGCGCGGGATGTCCACGTCGACGCCGCGCAGGTTGTGCTCCCGGGCGCCCCGGACCCGTACGCGGGAGTCGGGGGCGGGCAGGGGATCGCGGGACTGGTGCATTCGCCCTATTTTAGAGCCCCGATCTCAGAGTCCCGCGATCCGGGCCAGCCTGCGGTAGGAGTCCAGCAGCGCCGTCCGGTCGTGGGTGGAGGTGGTGACCAGCAGCTCGTCCGCGCCGGTCAGCGCGGCCACCTCGGCCAGCTCCGCCGCGACCTGCTCCTCCGTGCCGTGCACGTGCCCGGCCAGGGCCCCCTCGTACAGCTCGCGCTCCTTCGGGGTCATGGACAGGGCCTCGACCTCCTCGGCCGGCCGCAGCGGCGGGAAGCTGCCCCGGGTGCGGGAGTACGCGACCGACCAGGCTTCGGGGACCAGGATCCGGCGGGCCTCCTCGGCCGTGGCGGCCACCGCCACCGTCCCGGAGACCACCACGTACGGCTCCGCGCCCCAGGCCGAGGCGCGGAAATCCTTGCGGTAGGTGTCGATGACCTCGGTGACCCGGCCGCGCGTCCGCAGGTCGCCCACCACCAGCGGCAGCCCGGCCCGGGCGGCGATCCCGGCGCCCTCGCCGGTGGCCAGGACGTACGCCGGTATCCGCAGGCCCTCGGCGGGGCGGGCGTGCACCTGCGGATGGGCCTGCTGGCTGCCGTCGAGCCAGCCCAGCAGTTCGGCCAGCTGCTCCTCGAACCGGTCGGCGTCCCCGGTGTCGCGCCCCAGCGCCCGCCGGATGCCGTTGGTGAACCCGACCGAACGGCCGAGCCCCATGTCGATCCGGCCGGGGAACAGCGACTCCAGGACCCCGAACTGCTCCGCGACCACCAGCGGCTGGTGGTTGGGCAGCATGACCCCGCCCGTGCCGACCCGGATCCGCCGGGTGGCCGCCGCCACGGCCGCGGCCAGGACGGTCGGCGCGGAGCCCGCGACCCCGGGCACGCTGTGGTGCTCCGCGACCCAGAAGCGGTGGTAGCCGAGCTCCTCGGCGGTCCGGGCCAGGTCGACGGTGTTCCGCAGGGCCTCGGGGGCGGTGTGGCCCTCGCGGACGCGGGACCGGTCGAGGAGGGAGAGTTTTCGGATCACACAGGACTCAACACCGTGCGTGCGCGGGGATTCCCTAGGGTTGCGGGATGACCGAGAACAACAGCACGCGCAGACCACCGCTGGCCGTCTTCGACATCGACAACACCCTGGCGGACACCGCCCACCGCCAGCACTTCCTGGAGCGCCGCCCCCGCGACTGGGCCGGCTTCTTCGGGGCGGCCCCGGCCGATCCGCCGCTGGGGCGCGGGGTGGCGCTGGTGGCGGAGAGCGCGGCCGACTGCGAGGTGGTGTACCTGACCGGGCGCCCGGAGCGGTGCCGCGCGGACACGCTCGACTGGCTGGCCCGGCACGGCCTGCCCGAGGGCCGGGTGTGGATGCGCGGGAACCAGGACCGGCGCCCGGCCCGGACGACCAAGCTGGAGGTGCTGAAGCGGATCGCCCGCGGCCGGGAGGTGCGCATCCTCGTGGACGACGACGAGCTCGTCTGCCAGGCGGCCCGCGCCGCCGGGTTCCGGATCGTCCTCGCCGACTGGGCGGCGGAGGCGCCGGAGCTCAAGGCCGCCCAGGAGGGGGAGGGGCGGACCTGAGCGCGGCGGGCGGGCCGGGGTCCGGGAGTTCAGTCCTCGCCGTCGAGGCGGAAGCCGACCTTGAGCCCCACCTGGTAGTGGGCGATCGTGCCGTTCTCGATGTGCCCGCGCACCTGGACGACTTCGAACCAGTCGAGATTGCGCACGGTCTGGCCCGCACGGGCGATCCCGTTGCGGATGGCCTGATCGATGCCCTCGGGGGAGGTGCCGACGATTTCGGTCACCCGGTACGTGTGATTGGACATGGGGGTCTCCCGACGCTGGGTGGCTTTTGCCTCGTTCTACGGTGCCCCAGTAAGTCCGGCTCCGCGAACTTTGCGTGAACAGTCCCGAGCGAAAGGCCCTTGACCAGCCCATTGGTCTATGCCAATTTCAAGCCATCCGAGATCCGTCCCCAGAAGGTGACCTTTCGTGAAGATGCGCTTCCTTGCCGTGTGCACCGCCCTCGCCGCCGCGACCGCTCTGACGGGCTGCGGCCAGTCGGGTGACCAGGCAGGAGGCACGCGGAAGGTGACGCTCTGGCTGATGAAGGGCAGCGCCTCGGAGGACTTCATCGGCAAGTTCACGGCCTCCTTCGAGCAGGAGCACCCCGGCGTCGACCTGGACGTCAGGATCCAGGAGTGGACCGGCATCGGCGAGAAGGTCAACGCCGTGCTCGAGGGCAAGAGCAAGGAGAGCGCCGACGTCATCGAGGTCGGCAACACCCAGGTCGCCCAGTACGTCGAGACCGGGGGCCTCTCGGAACTCACCCTCGAAGGGCTGCGCGCCTGGGGCAGCAAGGACTGGCTCAAGGGCCTGTCCGACCCGGGAAGCGTCAACGGCGCCCAGTACGGAGTCCCCTGGTACGCCGCCAACCGGGTGGTGATCTACAACAAGGACCTCTTCGCGGACGCCGGGATCAAGAGCACCCCCAAGAACCGCGCGGAGTGGATCCAGACCACCCAGAAGCTCGACAAGTCGGAGCAGCAGGGCATCTACCTGGCCGGCCAGAACTGGTACGTCCTGGCCGGCTTCATCTGGGACGAGGGCGGCGAACTCGCCGTCGAGACCAGCGGCAAGTGGGTCGGCAGCCTCGACGACGAGAAGGCCCTGGCCGGCATGGAGTTCTACAAGCAGCTCCAGGCGCTCGGCGACGGCCCCAAGGACGCCGACGAGGAGACGCCCCCGCAGTCGGAGGTCTTCGCCCGCGGCCAGGTCGCGCAGATCATCGCCACGCCCGGCCAGGTCGCCGAGATCGAGGCCGCCAACCCCGCGCTCAAGGGCAAGCTCGGCTTCTTCCCCATCCCCGGCAAGACCTCCGACAAGGCGGGCGCGGTGTTCACGGGCGGCTCGGACCTGATCATCCCGGAGCGCACCGGGCAGCGGAAGGCCGCGGTCGACGTGATCACGGCCCTGGTCAGCGAGAAGTGGCAGACCGAGCTCGCCCGCACCATGAGCTACGTACCGAACAAGACCACCCTCGCGCACGTGGTCGAGGGCAACGAGGGCGCCGCCACCATGGCCGTGGGCGCCGCACAGGGCCGGGCCACGCCCAAGTCCGCCCGCTGGGCCGAGGTAGAGGCGAAGAACCCGATCAAGCCCTTCATGACGGCCGTACTGACCGGGCAGGACCCGAAGCAGGCCGCCCGGACGGCCTCCGCGACCATCAGCACGGTCCTCAGCTCCGACCGCTGACCCGCCGACCCGCTGAGCCGCAGACCCGCTGAGCCGCAGACCCCTGAGGCCGCCGGGTCCGCAGACCTCCGAGGCCGCCGGGTCCGCAGACCCCTGAGGCCGCCGGGTCCGCAGACCCCTGAGGCCGCCGGGTCCGCAGACCTCCGAGGCCGCCGGGTCCGCCCCGCCGCCCCGCCGCCCGCACCGGACCCGCCACGCCCCTCCGCCCGCCCAACCACCGAGTTCAGCGTCCGCACATCCGCGTGCCGCTGAGCGGTCATGTCGAATCCAGCCGGTCACGGAAGAAGTAAAGGAGCCAGGTCGCACACCTGCCGGCCTGGCTCTCCGCGCCCGGATCAGGAGCCGCCATGACCATCGCACCCCTGTCCCCGTCCCCCATCCCCACGGCGCCCCCGGCCGCCGTCCCCGCTCCCGCCCCCACCGCCGGAGCCGGCGCCCTCACCGCCCCCCGCTACGCCGTACGCCTCGCCCGCAACGAGGACGAGGTCCGCGCCGCCCAGCGGCTGCGCCACCAGGTCTTCGCCGGCGAGCTCGGCGCCCGCCTGGTCGGGCCCGAGCCGGGTCTCGACACCGACTCCTTCGACGCGTACTGCGACCACCTCCTGGTCCTCGACGAGGAGACCGAGCAGGTCGTCGGCACTTACCGGCTGCTTCCCCCGGAGCGCGCCGCCGTCGCCGGCCGCCTCTACTCCGAGGGTGAGTTCGACCTCTCCGCCCTCGCCCCCATCCGCCCGGACCTGGTGGAGGTCGGCCGCTCCTGCGTCCACCCCGACCACCGCAACGGCGCCGTCATCGCCCTGATCTGGGCCGGCCTCGCCCGCTACATGGACCGCTCCGGGCACAACTGGCTCGCCGGCTGCTGCTCGATACCGCTCGCCGACGGCGGGGTGCTGGCCGCCGCCACCCGTGAAGCGGCCCTCGCCCGCGCCTTCGCCCCCCAGGAGTACCGGGTCACCCCGCACATCCCCTGGAACCCCGAGGGCATCACCTACCCCGCCCGTATGGAACTGCCCCCGCTGCTGCGCGGCTACCTGCGCCTGGGCGCCTGGGTCTGCGGCGAGCCCGCCCTCGACGCCGAGTTCGGCTGCGCCGACCTGTACGTGCTGCTCTCCCTGCGCCGCACCAACCCGCGCTACCTCAAGCACTTCCTCTCGCTCGTCCCGGGCGCATGAGCGTCTGGCTGCCCACCTCGCCCTGCACCGCCGAGGCCTGCGCCGGCCACGAGGGGAGCACGGCGAGCGTCCCGCTCGCGGTGCTCCGGCTCACCGCCGCCGTCCTGCTGATCCTCGCCGGGATCCTCGGCGCCCCGCCGGTACGGCTGCTGCCGGCCCGGCCCCGGCACGCGGTGGTGCGGGGCTGGTCGGCCGCGCTGGTGCGGGCGTTCGGCATCCGGATCACCGTGCACGGAAGCCCCGGCCGGGGCGGCGGCCGCCTGATCGTCGCCAACCACATCTCCTGGCTGGACATCCCGCTCGTCGCGGCCGTCCTGCCCTGCCGGATGCTCGCCAAGAGCGACATCCGGGCCTGGCCGGTCCTCGGCCGCCTCGCCGGACAGGCCGGCACCCTGTTCATCGAGCGCGAGCGGATCCGCGCCCTGCCCGCCACTGTCGAGACCATGACCCGCGCGCTGCTGGACGGCGACCGGGTCACCGTCTTCCCCGAGGGCTCCACCTGGTGCGGGCGCGCCCAAGGCGCCTTCCGCAGGGCGGCCTTCCAGTCGGCCCTGGACGCGCGGGTGCCCGTACAGCCCGTCCGGCTCGCCTACCTGCGCCGCGACGGGGAGCCGGCCGGGGAGCCCGCCTTCGTCGGGGACGACCCGCTGACGGCCTCGCTCTGGCGGATCGCCCGGGCCCGCGGGGTGCGGGCCGAGGTCACCCTGCTGCCGCGGATCCCGCCGGGCCGGTACGCGGACCGGCGGGACCTCGCGGCCGCGGCTCAGACGGCGATCACCTCCGCCTCATCCCTGCCCGGCATCCCGGCTCAGCGCTCCGCGCCGTCGGCGACCGACAAGGACAGGGCGAAGCGGCCCGCCGCATCCGTCCACCACTGGACCAACTCAAGCCCGGCGGACGCCAGTTCCCTGCGCACGCCCTCCTGACGGAACTTCGCGGACACCTCCGTCAGGATCTCCTCACCCGCCGCGAACGGCACCACCAGGTCCAGTGCGCGGACCTTCACCAGCTGCTCCGACCGGGCCCGCAGCCGCATCTCGATCCACTCCCGCTCCCGGTTCCACACCGCCACGTGGGCGAAGTCGGCGGTGTGGAAGTCCGCACCCAACTCCCTGTTGATCACGGCCAGTACGTTCTGGTTGAACTCGGCCGTCACCCCCTGGGCGTCGTCGTACGCCGCCACCAGCACGGCCTCGTCCTTGACCAGGTCCGTGCCGATCAGCAGCGTGTCCCCGGGCGAGAGCATCGCCCGTACGGACGCCAGGAACACCGCCCGCTCCGGCGGCAGCAGGTTCCCGATCGTGCCGCCCAGGAACACCACCAGCCGCGGCCCCGGCGACTCCGGCAGCCGCAGCGGGCCGGTGAAGTCGGCCAGCAGGGCGTGCACCCGCAGCCCCGGATGCGCCGCCAGCAGCGTCCGCGACGCGCCCTCCAGGGCGCTCTCGCTCACGTCCACCGGGATGTAGGTGTCCAGCGCCGGCATCGCCTCGATCAGGTGCCGGGTCTTCTCCGAGGAGCCGGAGCCCAGCTCCACCAGCGTCCGCGCCCCGCTCGCCGAGGCGATCTCCTGCGCCCGCTCCAGCAGGATCTCCCGCTCCGCGCGCGTGGGGTAGTACTCGGGCAACCGGGTGATCTCCTCGAAGAGTTCACTGCCCCGCGCGTCGTAGAACCACTTGGGCGGCAGCACCTTCGGCGTCTGCGTCAGCCCGTGCAGGACGTCCGCGCGCAGCGCCGTCTCCGCAGCGTGCTCGTCGAGGGTCCGGGTCATCTGGAAGTCACTCACGCTCACTCCTTCTCCCCCTGCGGGGTCTCCTTGAGGGGGGTCAGCTCGACCCGGGTACGGGTGGCGGTCAGCAGGGTCCGGTCGGGCACCTCGCACCAGCGGGTGTCCCCGTCGTACGGCTCGGAGGCCACCACCATCCGCTCCGCCCGCGGATCCGCCAGGTACCACAGCGAATCCCCCCATGCCGTCGCGGCGATGGCCGCGCCGTCCGTCAACAGCAGGTTCAGCCGCGAGCCGGGAGCGGCAACGGCCAGCTCCAGCACCGCCCCGGCCAGCGCCGCGCCCAGGTCGGCCCCGGCCCGCAGCCGGTTCAGGACCAGCGCCCAGACCAGGGCCGAATCGGTGCGCGCGGCCAGTTGGAGCAGGTCCGCGGGCGGCAGGCCCAGGGCCAGCGGGGCCGCCGCGTCCGGCCAGTCCCGTATCGCCCCGTTGTGGCTGAACAGCCACGGCCCGTCCGCGAACGGGGCCGCCGCGGCCTCCCCGTCGGCCCCCGGCCGGGTGGCGTCGCGTACGGCGGCCAGCGCGGCCTCGCTGCGCACCACGCGGGCGAGGTCGGCGAAGGTCAGGTCGGACCAGATCGGCCCGGCCCGGCGGTAGCGGGCGGGGACCGGGTCGTCCTCCGCGTACCAGCCGACGCCGAAGCCGTCGGCGTTGACGGTGCCGCTGCGCTGGCGGCGCGGCTCCCAGGACTGGCGCACCAGCGAGTGCTCGGGTTCGCTCAGCAGCCGTCCGAGCGCCACCATCGGTCCCAGATAGGCGAGATGACGGCACATCAGGCATCCCTCGCGGTGCGGAAGCCGGAGAAGATCTGCCGTCGCACCGGAAGGTCCCAGTTGCGGAAGGTGCCCCGGCAGGCCACCGCGTCCACCGCGAAGGAGCCCCCGCGCAGCACCTTGTGCTCGGGGCCGAAGAACACCTCCGAGTACTCGCGGTACGGGAAGGCCCGGAAGCCCGGGTACGGCAGGAAATCGGACGCCGTCCACTCCCACACGTCGCCGATCAGCTGGCGCACCCCGAGCGGCGAGGCCCCGGCCGGGTAGCTGCCGACCCGGGCCGGGCGCAGGTGGCGCTGGCCGAGGTTGGCGTGGACCGGGTCCGGATCGGCGTCGCCCCACGGGTAACGGCGCGAGCGGCCGGTGGCGGGGTCGTGCCGGGCGGCCTTCTCCCACTCGGTCTCGGTGGGCAGCCGGCGCCCCGCCCAGCGGGCGTAGGCGTCCGCCTCGTACCAGCTGACGTGCAGCACCGGCTCGTCATCCGGTACCGGCTCGGTCACCCCGAACCGGCGGCGCAGCCACTGGCCGCCCTCGCGGCGCCAGAACAGCGGTGCCTCGATGCCGTGTTCGCGGATCTGCGCCCAGCCGGCCGCGGCCCACCAGCGGGGCTCGCCGTAGCCGCCGTCCGCCATGAACGCCTGGTACGCCGCATTGGTCACCGGCACCGTGTCGATCCAGAACGGCGCCGTGTCCCGGGCGTGCGCGGGCCGCTCGTTGTCCAGCGACCACGGCTCGGCGGAGGTCCCCATCGTGAACGGACCGCCCGGCACCAGGACTTCGGCCACCAGCGGCGCCTCGTACGGGGGATCGGGCTCGGGGGCCGTGAGGACGGGCTCGCCCTGCCGGAGCTGGTGGGTGATCAGCATCGTCTCGTCGTGCTGCTGCTCGTGCTGGGCGATCATCCCGAAGGCGAAGCCGTCGTCGAGGAGCGCGCTGCCCTCCAGCGGGGTGCGCTCCAGCAGGTCGAAGACCCGGCCGCGCACCTCGGCGGCGTACCGGCGGGCCTCGGCGGGACCGAGTAGCGGCAGCCGCGGCCGTTCGGAGCGGGGGTGCTGGAACGCGTCGTAGAGCGGGTTGATCTCGGGGTGCAGCGACTCGCGTCCGGCGACGCGGCCGAGCAGCCACAGCTCCTCCTGGTTCCCGATGTGCGCCAGGTCCCAGACCAGCGGCGACATCAGGGGCGAGTGCTGGGCGGTGAGGTCCCGGTCGGTCACCGGGTCGGTGAGCGCGGCCGTCCGGGCGCGCGCGGCGGTCAGCGCGGCCGCCGCCCGTTCCCGCAGGCCGGGAGGGGATCCGTGGGTCATCGGCGGGCCTCCTTGCCGGCAGCCCCGGCCGGCGGCCGGGGCGGGTCGTCGGCCGGGCAGCGGCCGCGCAGCACGAAGCGCTCGGTGAAGGCCCCGACCGTGTCCCGGACGTGGTCGCTCGCCCCGAGCCGGGGCAGCGCCTCGGCGGCGGCCCGGAAGCAGGCCTTGGCGGCGGCCCGCAGCTCCGGATCGGTCAGGCCGTGCCGGGCGGCGGAGCGCCACAGCGGATTGCGGGGCGCGGGCGCGGAGCCGTACGTCTCGGCGAGCGCCTTGCTCACCCGGTACGCGGTCTCCGCAGCCTCCGGATCGTCGAACAGCGCGTGCACGACGGCCACCGGGACCAGCCAGCCGTCGTCACCGGGCTGCGCGTCGATCATCCGCAGCTCGAGGTGGCCGCGCGGCCGCACCGGCGGGAACAGGGTGCTCACGTGGTAGTCCAGGTCCTCCGCGGTGGGCGGGCGCAGCCCCGGGTACACCGGGTCGCCGCCCGTGCGCAGCCAGTCGCGGAAGGTCATGTGCTGCGGGATCGTCCACGGCTCGCCGTCGTACGACCGTACGCACATCACCTCGGTGTCCAGCGCCTGCCGGGTCCAGCCGGCCCGCGGCGAACCGTCCAGCGGCGGGGCGAGCGCGCGACGGCTGTCGATGTCGGCCCAGTTGCCCTGCCGGGCACAGCGCCAGTCGGCGTACGGGCCCTCGTAGGCGGGGGAGTTCGCGAAGGAGGCCACCAGGACCGCGCCGAGCAGGTGCGCGAGCCGCCAGCGCCGGCCGTGGCCGAGCACACCGGGCTCCTCGTGACCGGCGTCGACGCAGACCTGCACGGAGGCGGAGGCGCGCATCATGGCGCGCCCGGCCGGGCCGGTGCGGTCGAAGTAGGTCTCCATCGCGTCGTAGCGCGGGCTGTTCAGCAGCCGGCGGTGGGGGACGCGCGGGTCCTGGCCGTGGCCCTCCAGCAGCAGGCCCTGGGTGATCAGGGCGGCCCGGACGGCGGTGAGGTCGGCCTGGAGGCCGTCCACGCAGCCGCTCAGCGAGGCCGCGGGGGCCGAGCTGAGCTCCAGCTGGCCGCCGGGTTCGACGGTCACCCGGGAGCTCAGGGGCAGGGCGCGCGCGGCGCTGTGCGCGGCCCGCAGCCGGTCGGGCGAGAGGGGACGGCCGGGCCGCTCGGCGTCCAGGACCAGCCATTCGAGCTCGGCGCCGAGGAGGCGGGGCGGGCCCGTCTTGAAGCAGATGCCATGGAGCAGGTCCTCGGCCTGGCCTTCGGATATGGGTGGCGGTGGTGGTGGGTGAGCGGGTGAGAACGTGGACATGACCGGGTCCTCTTCTCCTGTCGTCGGTCGCGACATCGGTCGTCGTGACATCACCCGTGCCTACCCGTCTTCCGGTCGCAAAATCCTTTTCCCTATGGGGCCTCTGGTGCGCAAGATGCTGGTGTGAGCAGCAGATTGCGCGAGATCGCGCGGGAGAACGCGGAGATCGTGGCGGCCGGCGGGTACCGGACGCGGTCGGGACGGCGGGTCGATCTGGCCGCCGCCCTGGCGGAAGCCAGGGCGGGAACCAGGATATATGGACCAAACCAGACGATTCCAGGCGAGCGCATCGCCGGGGACGGGCGGGAGACCGCCATCGAGGTGACGGGGGAGAGCAGCACCGTCGCGGCCCGCAGGCTCGCCGCGCGGGGTGCTCCGGTCGCGGTGCTGAACTTCGCTTCGGCCCGGAATCCCGGGGGCGGCTACGTCCGCGGAGCCAAGGCGCAGGAGGAGGCCCTGTGCCGCGCCTCGGCCCTGTACGAGACCTTGCTGGAGGCTCCGGAGTACTACGAGGTCCACCGCGCGGAACGCAGCACCTTCTACACCGACCGGGTGATTCACTCGCCCGGGGTCCCCGTCTTCCGAGACGACCGCGGCGCACTGCTGGAGACCCCGTTCCGGGCCGGCTTCCTGACTTCCCCGGCCCCGAACGCGGGCACGATCCGCCGCCAGGAGCCGGAGCGGGCCGCCGAGATCCCGCAGGCGCTGGCCCGGCGGGCCGGGCTCGTCCTGGAGGTGGCCGCGCTGCACGGCTACCGGGGGCTGGTGCTCGGCGCGTGGGGGTGCGGGGTGTTCCAGAACGACCCGGCGGTGGTGGCCGAGGCCTTCCGGGGGCTGCTGGCCGGGCGTTTCTCGGGGGTGTTCGACCAGGTGGTGTTCGGCATCCTGGACCGCAAGCCGGAAACCCGGGAGGCTTTCGAACGGGCCTTCGGCCGGACCCCCGACTGAGACGGTCCGGCCGAACGGGTGGGGGCGGGCCGCGCGCCTAGCGCCAGCCGTAGCGCTCGCGCAGCCGGTCGACCACCAGCTGGAAGCGGCCGCGGTCCAGCGCGCAGGCCTCGCGCCGCATCCCCGCCTCGTGCACCCGCAGGACCCGGTCGACGTCCACCCAGGACTCCCGCCCCGCGCTGTCCCACGGGCCGGTGCCGATGGGCACCCACTCCCGGTCGTGGTCGTGCCGCTTGCTGGACAACTGCACGGCGAGCAGCGTCCGCCCGCCCGGTTCACGGGCCACGACCAGCACCGGACGGTCCTTGCCGCGGCCGTCGTTCTCCTCGTACGGGACCCAGGTCCAGACGATCTCGCCGGGATCCGGATCGCCGTCGGGGTCGGGCGCGTACGAGGTCCGTACGGGGCCGATGGCGCGCGGATCGGCCTCGCTGGTGGCGGTCGCTCCGTCGCGGCCGGGCTGGTCGGCGCGGTGGTTGCCGTGGGGGGAAATAGCCGTCATCCGGGTGAGGTTAGCGGGTCGGGCTTCCGCTTGGCCCGTACCCGGGGCCGGGCACCGCCGCCGCGCGGTGACCAGCGGCCCCGGCCCTACCGGTTCCCGGCCCTACGGGTTCCCGGCCCTACCGGCTTCCGGCGACCCGGCTCCCGGCCCACCGTGCGGCCCAGCCCTCCGCCGACTCCAGCTGCGCGGCCAGGCTCAGCAGCGTCGGTTCCGCGTTCGCAGGGCCCAGCAGCTGGGCCCCCATCGGCAGGCCGTCCTCCGTGAAGCCCGCCGGGATGTTGACGCCCGGCCAGCCCAGGACGTTCCACGTCCAGGCGTACGGGCAGGCGGCGATCATCGCCCGGTCGGTGGCCATCGCACCCAGGCCGGACAGCGCGCCGATCCGCAGGGGCGGGGTGGCCGTCGTCGGGGTCAGGACGACGTCGAAGCGGCCGAAGATCTCCCCGACCCGCCGCCGCAGGGCCGACTCCGCCCGGCGGGACGCGCGCAGCGGCAGGCCGCCCAGGATCCGGCCCGTCCGTACCGCCTCGTGCGTACGGGGGTCCAGCAGCCCGGGATCGGGGACCCGCGCGACCCAGTCCCGTACGCCGCTCGTCGCCCGGGGGACGAAGGTCAGGCCGATCGGGCCGTACCGGGGATCCTCCGGGACCACCTCGTGGCCCAGCGACTCCAGCCGCCCGGCCAGCCGTTCCACCGCCGAACGCACCTCGGGGTCAAGGGACTTGGGCGTCGCCGTGAACGGCATCGCGAACGACAGCGCGATGCGCAGCCGGCGCGGGGCGCGACGGGCCGCCTCGACGGCCGAGATGCGGTCCGGGCGGTGCAGGTCCTCGGGGTGCGGGCCGCTCGCGGCGTCCAGCAGGAGCGCCGCGTCGGCGACGGTACGGGCCAGTACGCCGTTGACCGTGAGCCCGTGGAAGGACTCCGGCTCCGGCCAGGTGGAGATGCGCCCGCGCTGCGGTTTCACCCCGATCAGGTGCGTCCACGCGGCGGGGATGCGCACCGAGCCCGCGCCGTCGGACCCGAGCGCCGCCGGGACCAGCCCCGCCGCCACCGCGGCCGCCGAGCCGCCCGAGGAACCGCCGGGCGTGTAGGCGGGGTTCCACGGATTGCGCGTCTCACCGAAGGCCCCGCCCTCGGTGAACGGCCACTGGCCCAGCTCCGGCGTCTGCGTCTTGCCGACGATCACCGCGCCGGCCGCGCGCAGCCGGCGTACCGCCTCGCTGTCGGCGGTCTTGGCGGGGAAGGTCCCGGCGCAGCCGAAGGAGGTCGGCTCGCCGGTCACGTCCATGTCGTCCTTCACGGCGAGCGGAACGCCCAGCAGCGGCAGCCGCTCGCCCGCGGCCAGCCGCCGGTCCGCCGCGTCCGCCTCCGCGAGGGCCGCCTCGGCGCGCACCGTGCGGAAGGCGTTGAGCTCGGGCTGGGCGGCCGCGATCCGGCTCAGCGCACGCTCCGTCAACTCGCGTGCCGAGACGCGGCCTTCGGCGAGGGCCGCCGCCATGTCCACCAGGCCCGAGGGCCCGTCGGAGCCGTACGCGGCCTCGTACGCGGCCGGTCCGGCCGGCGGGACTGTTGAAGCTGAAGGTTCAGGCACCGCGACCACTCCCCATTACCGATCGGTAGGGAGACCGTAGTGGGGAGTGGCAGGGGGTGACTAGATCCACCCCTCCAGCGAGGCCATGAACCCGTCGAAGTCGTCGCGGTGGATGGTGTGCCCGGCCCCCACGACCGAACGCACCTCGAAACCACGGCTCCCCAGGACCGCGGCCCGCTCCGGCGTGATCAGCATGCTCGGGTCGGCGAGCTGGACGAGCGAGGGGACCACCGGCGCGGCCGGCAGCAGGTCGGCCCCCGCCAGCGGGCCGAGGCTCAGTGCGGTGGCCTCGTCCCAGACCGCCAGGGTCTCCCGCTCGATGTCCACGTCGGCCTCCTCCCAGCGCGGGTTCATCGCCTGGATCTGCTCCTTGGGCGCCGACTTGAACTCCGCGAGCATCTCCGGCCCGAAGCCCTCCGGGGTGAAGCCGAGGTGCCACGCAGGGTCGGAGAACACCGCGCGCCGCGGCCTCAGCCGGTCCACCGCGAGCGACAGCGTCAGACCGCCCAGCGAGTGGCCTATGGCGAGTTCGGCTCCCACCGGGAGGGTCTCGACCACGTCGTCCGCGAACAGCTCCGGGCTGTACTCGCCCCGGCCGCTGGCCCCGTGGCCGCGCAGGTCCACCGCGATGACGCGGTACCCGCGGTCGGCGAGCGCGGGACCGACCCGGCGCCAGGTCCGGTGGTCGGCCATGATCCCGTGGATCAGGAGGGCGAGGCGGTCGCCCTCGCCCCAACTCTGGGTGTGCAGCAGCACGGTGGTGCCTTTCGGAGACGAGATGGTCAAGGGAAGAGAACGAGCATAGGAGGGGTGCGGGTCAGCGCACGCTGCGGATCGGCTTCACCGCGAGGGCGCCCGCCACCGCCAGTACGGCCGCGACGAGGAACAGGGAGGTGTACCCGCCGCTGAGCGAGACGACCACCGAGGCGATGAACGGAGCGACGATCTGCGGACCGGCGTTGGCGATGTTGAGCACGCCCATGTCGCGCGCCGCGTCCTCGGCCTTGGGGAGCACCATCGTCACCAGAGCGGTGTCCACGGCCATGTAGCAGCCGAACGCGAGCCCATTGACCACCGAGAAGGCCAGTATCGCGGTCCAGCTGGTCGACACGGCCGGGATCACCAGGGCCACCCCCGACAGCAGGGCGGACGCGCCGACGAAGAGCTTGCGGCGGTCGTAGCGGTCGGAGAGGTACCCGCCGAGGACCGTGGAGACGACCATCGCCACGCTGGTGAGCGGCATCAGCACCGCCACCGCGGCCTGCGGCTCCATCCCGTCGGGCAGCACCGTGTGGTCCTGGAGGATGTAGAGCTGGTAGCTGCTCACCGCGAAGTAGCCGAGGACGAGCAGCGCCCGCCCGATGAAGGCCCAGCGGAAGTCGTGGTCGCGCAGCGCGCTCGCGAAGGCGGCGAGCTGCGCCTTGACGGGCAGCGGCGCGCGGGCCGGGAGGCGCTGTTCGCGGGTGCAGGCGGTGAACAGGACGGCGGAGCCCGCCACGAGGGCGCCGAAGACGAGGTAGCCGGTGCGGTAGTCCTCGGAGAAGGCCGCGCCGACCAGTGCCCCGAGCGTGGACCCGAAGGGCAGGCCCAGCCCGACGGCGGCGGAGGCCTTGCCGCGGGCGTTCATCGGCACCCGGTCGGGCACCACGGAGGTGATGGCCGCCTGGTAGACGTTCATGACGGCCTGGCCGAGGCACCAGGCGATCGTGATCAGCAGGATCGTGTCGGCGAAGCCGAGCAGGAACATCGCCGGTACGGCGGCGAGTCCGCCGCCGAGGATCCAGGGATTGCGCCGGCCGCTGCGGTCGGACAGGGCTCCGGCGACGGGGTTGAACACGGTGGCGAAGATCGCCGAGACCCCTGCGATCAGGCCGAAGTTCGCGACCTTGTTCGCCGGGTCGATGTCTTCGACCTGGAGCGCGAGCAGCACGCCGGCGACGCCCACGTACAGCGCGTACATGGCGGTGTTGCCGACGAGCAGCAGCGGGAGGAGGCCGCGTGCGGGGCGGGACGGGGCGGACGCGTCGGTGGTGGCGCCGGTGATCGCGGTGGAGGCGGTGGTGTCGGCTCCGGCGCCGGTGTTGTGGCCGGGGGAGGAATGGCCCACGGTGCCCTCCTGGGCAGGTGCGAGGGGATGAGGGGTGCGGCGGGAGGGGTGCGCGCCGCCCTGTCGCGACGGCGGGGGTGCGACGGAGCGCGACAGGGCGACGGCACGATGGGGGACACATGAGACGGCTGGCCCGGTGAAGAGGATGTGACGCCGGGGTTACACGTGTCAATGAATCGTGTAACCACTGTGTAGCATCCGTTTCAGGCCATCCGCTAGCCCCCGGCCGCAACGGCTCTGGAAAGATGCCACGGCAATGTCTCAGTCATCGAAATCGCCGAAGCCGCCGGCGCCGGCGGCCGCCTCCGGGCCCGCCTCCGGGCCCGCCCCCGGTCCCGCCTCCGGGCCCGCCGCGCCACCGCCCGTGCCGACCAGCGCCGACGTGGCCCGGCTCGCGGGCGTGTCGCGAGCGACGGTCTCGTACGTCCTGAACAACGCCGAAGCCGTGCGCATCAGCGAGCCGACCCGGCGCAAGGTGCGTGAGGCCGCCGAGGAGCTCGGCTACGTGCCGCACGCGGCGGCCCGCAGCCTGCGGGCCGGGCACACCCGGATCGTGCTGCTGCCCACCTCGCACGTGCCGGTCGGGCCGCTCTACAGCACCTTCCTCAACGAGCTCCAGTGGGCGCTGCGCCGCCTCGACTACACCGTGGTCCAGTACGGGAGCCTCGGCCTCAGCGGTGACGAGGCCGCCCGCGCCTGGGCGGAACTGCGCCCGGTGGCGGTGATCTCGCTCGGCGAGATCGCGCTCTCGGCGCACAACGTGGCCACCCTGAAACGGGCCGGGGCCCGCGCGGTGATCACCATGGGTCCCGTGAGCGTGCCGGGAGCGCACGCGCTGGTGATGAACCAGGAGGAGGTCGGGGCCCGGGCCGCCGCCCACCTGATCGAGCGCGGCCGGCGCCGGATCGGCGTGATCGTCCCCGAGGAGGACGGGCTGGAGCTGTTCTCCGCGCCCCGCCTCGCGGGTGCGCGGGAGGCGGCGCGGAGGCTCGGGGCGGTACGGGGCGAGGCCGGGGTCCAGGCCGGGGACGAGATCTCGGCCGGGGTCCAGGCCGGGGGCGAGATCTCGGCCGGGGTCCGGGCCGGGGGCGAGATCTCGGCCGGGGTCCGGGCCGGGGACGAGATCTCGGCCGGGGTCCAGGCCGGGGACGAGATCTCGGCCGGGGTCCGGGCCGGGGACGAGATCTCGGCCCGCGGCAAGGCGGAGGTCGAGGCCCTTCCGATGGCCTACTCCGAGGAGTCGGCCGCGGCGCTCGCGGCCCGCTGGCGCGGACTCGGCCTCGACGCCGTCTTCGCGTACAACGACGAGTACGCGATGCTGCTGATGCGGGCCCTCCAGGACGAGGGCCTGCGCGTCCCCGAGGACGTCGCCGTCATCGGCGCCGACGACCTGCTCATCGGCCGGCTGCTGCGGCCCCGGCTGAGCACGGTGCAGATCGAGCTGCCGACCGGCGACCACCTGGCCGCGCTCGTGGACCGCGCCGTGCGGGAGCCCTCGGAGGCCACGGAGCGGCACGACCTGATGGCCGCCGCGGCCGTCCACCGCGAATCGACCTGACGCATGCCCGCGCGGCCGCGGCGGGGTCCGGGCGCCGGGAAGCGGA
The DNA here is from genome assembly GCF_042719495.1 of Streptomyces sp. NPDC058525. Lineage (NCBI taxonomy): Bacteria > Bacillati > Actinomycetota > Actinomycetes > Kitasatosporales > Streptomycetaceae > Streptomyces > Streptomyces sp. NPDC058525. Next base: position 43,676 of record NZ_JBHXNP010000034.1, on the reverse strand, counting down.
GGTCGCTTCCCGGACAGTGCCCCGGGGGGCCGTTGACAGGCGGTGACCTGCGGACGGAAACTGCGGGCGCGTCCCACCGGGCGCGCCCGGCGGCGTCCCGCGGTGCCCACACACGCACCGGAACGCCACCGCCCGTACGGATCCGCCCAGGAGCGACCCCATGAGCATCCGCACCGTCCGCGACGTCTACGTCGTCGACGCCGTCCGCACCCCGATCGGCAAGTTCGGCGGGGCCTTCGCCGGAGTCCGGCCGGACGACCTCGCCGCGCACGTGGTCCGCGCGCTGGTGGACCGTACGCCCGACCTCGATCCGGCGCGCATCGACGACGTCGTCTTCGGCGACGCCAACGGCGCGGGCGAGGACAACCGCGACGTCGCCCGGATGGCGGTCCTGCTGGCCGGCCTCCCGGTGAGCGTCCCCGGGGTCACCGTCAACCGGCTCTGCGGATCCGGCCTCGAAGCCGTGATCCAGGCCGCCCGCGCCATCGCCCTCGGCGATGCCTCGGTGGCCATCGCGGGCGGAGTCGAGTCGATGACCCGGGCCCCCTGGGTCGTGCAGAAGCCCGAACGCACCTTCCCGGCCGGCCACCAGCAGATGTGGTCCACCACGCTGGGCTGGCGGATGACCAACCCGCGGATGCCCGCCGAGTGGACCGTCTCCCTCGGCGAGGGCGCCGAACTCGTCGCCGACAAGTACGCCGTCACCCGCGAGGCGCAGGACGCCTTCGCCCTGGACAGCCACCGCAAGGCGGCGGCCGCCTGGGCCGCCGGTCTGTACGACGGCGAGGTCGTGCCCTACGAGGGCGTGGACCTCGTACGGGACGAGTGCATCCGGGAGGGTTCCACGCCCGAGGCCCTGGCCCGGCTGAAGCCCGCCTTCCGGACGGACGGCCGGGGCACGGTCACCGCCGGCAACGCCTCCCCGCTCAACGATGGCGCCGCGGCGCTGCTGTTGACCGACGAGGCGGGGCTGGCCGCCACCGGGCGGGAGCCGCTCGCCCGGATCAGCGCCTCCGCCGTCACCGGAATCGAGCCGCAGCTCTTCGGGCTGGGCCCGGTGGACGCCGTCCGGCAGGCGCTCGGCAAGGCCGGCCGCGGATTCGCCGACCTCACCGCCTTCGAGCTCAACGAGGCTTTCGCCGCACAGGCGTTGGGCTGCCTCGCCGCCTGGCCGGAGCTCGACCCGGCCGTGGTCAACCCGCGCGGCGGAGCCATCGCGATCGGCCACCCGCTCGGTGCGTCGGGGGCCCGGCTGGCCGGTTCGGTCGCGCACCAGCTGGCGGCCGCGGGCTCCGGCACCGGCCTGGCGGCCCTGTGCATCGGGGTCGGCCAGGGCATCGCACTCGTCCTGGAGCGCTAGACCGTCCAGGCCGCCCCGAACCCGCCCCGGGTTCGGGTTCGGGTTCGGGTTCGTCGATCGTTTCCGGTCACCGGCAATCGTCAACTGCCCAATAACTGAACAGAGATGGAGCCTCCGGTCTGGCACGATGGCGCGTGCTGCCGCCCCCCGCACCACCCGGCACCCGCCCATCCCCACCCGGAGGCACCGCGCCATGCCGCTCCTCGATCCGACGCTCTGGCAGGACGGACCCGCCCTCACCGGCGGCGACGCACCGGTCGTCGAACCCGCCACCGGCCGCACCCTCGCCACCATCGGCCTGGCCGCCCCCGCCGACGTCGCGGAGGCGGCCGTACGGGCGCGGGCGGCGCAGGCCGACTGGGCGCGCGCCACCCACCCTGAGCGGGCGGCCGTACTGCGCCGCGCCGGGGACCTGTTCGCCGCGCACGCCGAAGAACTGCGGGAATGGCTGGTGCGGGAGTCCGGGTCGATACCCGGCAAGGCCGACTTCGAGCTGCACGTCGCCGCGCAGGAGTGCTACGAGGCCGCCGCGCTGGCCTCCCGGCCGACCGGGCAGGTGCTGCCGAGCGAGGCGCCCCGGCTCTCGTTCACCCGACGGGTGCCGGCCGGGGTGGTCGGGGTCGTCGCCCCGTTCAACGCCCCGCTGATCCTGTCGATCCGCTCGGTGGCGCCCGCGCTGGCCCTCGGCAACGCCGTGCTGCTCAAGCCGGACCGGCGCACCGCCGTCTGCGGCGGCCTCGCGCTCGCCGCGGTCTTCGCCGCCGCGGGCCTGCCCGGCGGGCTGCTGCACGTCCTGCCGGGCGGCGCCGAGACGGGCACCGCGGTCGTCGCCGACCCCCGGGTCCGGGTGGTGTCGTTCACCGGATCCACCGCAGCCGGACGCTCCGTCGGCGAGCTGGCCGGCCGTCACCTCAAGCGCGCGCACCTGGAGTTGGGCGGCAACTCGGCCCTCGTCGTGCTCCGCGACGCGGACGTCGAGGCCGCCGTGGCCCAGGCGACCTGGGGGTCCTTCTTCCACCAGGGCCAGATCTGCATGACCGCCGGCCGCCACCTCGTGCACGCCTCGCTCTACGACGAGTACGTGGAGCGGCTCGCCGTACGCGCCGAGGCCCTCGCGGTGGGGGACCCGTACCGCGAGCGGGTCCACCTGGGCCCGCTGATCGACCGCGCCCAGGTCGAGCGCGTCCACGCCCTGGTGGAGGCCAGTACCGCGCAGGGCGCCAAACTGGTCGCGGGCGGCACCCACCGGGACCTCTTCTACCGGCCGACCGTGCTCGCGGGCGTCGGCGACGACACCCCCGCCTACGCCGAGGAGGTCTTCGGCCCCGTCGCGCCCGTACGGTCCTTCACCACGGAGGACGAGGCCGTGGAGCTCGCCTCGGCCGGCCCGTACGGGCTCTCCCTCGGGATCGTCACCCGGGACGCGGCGCGCGGGCTGGACCTGGCCGACCGGATCCCGACCGGGATCGCGCACGTCAACGACCAGACGGTCAACGACGAGGCCGTCGCCCCGTTCGGCGGGGTCGGCGCCTCCGGCACCGGGGCCCGGTTCGGCGGCGAGGCCAATCTGGACGCCTTCACCGAGCTGCGCTGGACCACCACCCGCTCCACCCCCGCGGGGCACCCGTTCTAGGAGCCGTCAGGCCGGGAGCGGAATGATGCGGACACATCGTTGGTTCAAGGAGCAGAACGCTCAATCAGGAGGCAGGACACCGTGGCTACAGTCGAGCTCACCAAGGAAAACTTCGACCAGACGGTCAGCGAGCACCCGTTCGTGCTGATCGACTTCTGGGCGGGCTGGTGCCGGCCGTGCCTGCAGTTCGCCCCGGTCTTCGAGAAGGCCTCGGAGGCCCACCCCGACCTGGTCTTCGCCAAGGTGGACACCGAGGCACAGCAGGAGCTGGCCGGAGCGTTCCAGATCAGCTCGATCCCCACCCTCATGATCATCCGGGATCAGGTGGCCATCTTCGCCCAGCCCGGCGCCCTGCCGGAGGCCGCGCTGACGGACCTCATCGCACAGGCCCGCGCCCTGGACATGGACGAGGTGCGCGCCAAGATCGCCGCGGAGCAGCAGGGCGCGGGGGAAACCGGCACGCCCGGGGCCTGATTGCGTGACGCCGCCCCGGCGGGCGGTGACACTGGCCCGTATGACTGATGCCGTGGAGTACGACGTAGTGGTGCTCGGCGGGGGACCGGCCGGCGAGAACGTCGCCGACCGGACCCGTGCCGCCGGACTGAGCACCGCTCTGGTCGAGAGCGAGCTCGTGGGCGGGGAGTGCTCGTACTGGGCGTGCGTCCCGAGCAAGGCACTGCTGCGCCCGGTGCTCGCCCGTGCCGACGCCCGCAGGGTGCCGGGGCTGGCGGGCGCCGTCGAGGGGCCGCTGGACACGGCGGCGGTGCTCGCGCACCGCGACTACTGGACCGGGAACTGGAAGGACGACGGCCAGATCGACTGGCTCGACTCCATCGGCGCCGACGTGTACCGGGGCCACGGCCGGCTCTACGGGGTCCGCAAGGTCGCCGTCACCAGCCCCGAGGGCGAGCACCACGTGCTGTCCGCCCGCCACGCGGTGGTGGTCGCCACCGGGACCCGGGCCGTGATCCCCGACGTGCCCGGGATGGCCGGGGCCGGACCCTGGACCAGCCGCGAGGCGACCTCCGCCCAGGCGGCGCCGGGCCGGCTGCTGATCGTGGGCGGTTCGGTGGTGGCCGCGGAGATGGCCACGGCATGGCAGGGCCTCGGATCGCAGGTCACCGTACTCGTGCGCGGCTCGGGGCTGCTGCCGCGCATGGAGCCCTTCGCGGGCGAGCTCGTCGCCGATGCGCTGCGCGAGGCCGGCGCGGTGGTCCGTACCGGCGTGGCCGTCGAGGCCGTCGTACGGGACGGCTCCACCGGGCCCGTCACCGTGGTGCTGGAGGGCGGCGAGCTGTTGGAGGGCGACGAGCTGCTGGTGGCGACGGGACGGGCGCCGCGGACCGAGGACATCGGGCTGGACACCGTCGGGCTGTCCGCGGGGCAGTGGATCGGGGTCGACGACAGCTGCCGGGTGCCCGGGCACGACTGGCTGTACGCCGTCGGGGACGTCAACCACCGCGCGCTCCTCACCCACCAGGGCAAGTACCAGGCCCGGATCGCGGGAGCCGCCATCGCCGCCCGGGCGGCCGGCGACCCGCTCGACACCGGCCCCTGGGGCGCGCACGTCGCGACCGCCGACACACGGGCCGTCCCGCAGGTGGTCTTCACCGATCCGGAGGCCGCCGCGGTGGGCCTCGGCCTGGCCGAGGCCGAACGGGCCGGCCACCGGGTGCGGGCCGTCGACTACGACCTGTCCAAGGTCTCGGGCGCCGGGCTCTACGCCGACGGCTACCGCGGCCGGGCCCGGATGGTCGTCGACCTGGACCGCGGGATCCTGCTCGGCGCCACCTTCGTCGGCCCGGGCGCCGCCGAGCTGCTGCACGCGGCCACCATCGCCGTGGCCGGCGAGGTCCCCCTCGAACGGCTGTGGCACGCGGTCCCCGCGTTCCCCACGATCAGCGAGATCTGGCTCCGGTTGCTGGAGACGTACCGCGGGTAGCCGGTCCGGGCCCGCGCCCCGGCTCAGGTGGCGCGGGCGTGCAGCTCCACGGCGGACAGCAGGTGGATCTGCGCGTCCACCCACGCCCGCACCGCCGCGGCCGGGCCCTCCTCACGCAGCGTGCCGAGGAAGTCCCGTACCAGCCCGGCCGCGACCGAAAGGCCCGTGCGCGCCAGGCCGGTCGCGGCGTCCTCGAGGCCGGTGCGCGCACCCTCGCCGAGGTTGCGCAGCCCGCGGTCGGCCGCCACGGCCAGTGCGGCCAGCGCACCGTCCAGCGCCTCGGCGATCGGGTCGCGCGGACGCGGGAGCAGGTTCGGCACGAGGCGGGAGCCGGCGGCGGGGCTCAGGTCCGGTACGGTCACGCCCTCGGCCGTCATGACGGCGAGCGGATCGAGGACCAGCCCGCCTCCCGTCACCCGGACGAAGGCGCTCAGGAAGCGGACCTCGCCCCGGCTGCCGTCCAGGCAGGCGGCGAGCACGTCCAGCGCGCCGGGACTGTACGGGTTGTGCGTCGCGCAGACCGTCGCCGCGGCGCCCTGCGCGTCCCGTACGGTCGCCTCCAGCCGTTGCTCGGCCGGGTCGTAGCCGAGCGGTCCGACCTCGCGGACCTCGACCACGTGCACGGAGCCGGCCTCGGTCCGGGGCCGCACCAGGTACGGCGGCAGCCCGTCCAGCGCCCGGGCGTGGGCTTCGAAGTCCCGGAGCAGCATCGGCTCGGGGAGGCCGGACCACGCCGAGCCGACCGGTGTCACGCTCGTCGAGGCCAGCCGGCCGGCCCCGATGGTGACGGACAGACCGGGCGTACGGGAGGCGCTCTCGCTCACCAGGTTGGCGCGGGCCAGCGCCCCCAGCGGCGCCCCCGCCACGCGCCGGGCCGCCAGCTCCGGCCCCGTCGGTTCCTGGCCCGGCGCGAGGCTCCACCGGCGGCGCAGCACCAGGCCGGTCCGGGCGTTGTCGTGGGCGAGGAACACCTCGGCGGTCCGGTCCCGCGGGGTACCGCTGATCCGGCAGCCGAGCGCCGTGAGGCGCACCCGGCGCAGCGCGGTGTCGCCGCGCTCCCCGGAGCCCAGGATCTGCGACGCGGCGAGCTGCGAGGTGCGGCCGGCCGCGCGGAGCCGGGCGTGGAACTCGGTGATCAGGGCGGCGAACCGCTCGGCCCGGTAGCGGGCGCCGCGGGCCGCGTGGTCGTCGAGCTGCTCGATCACCTCGGCCAGCGTTCCGGCGGGCCAGTGCAGCGACCGCGCGGACAACTCGTCCCGCGCCCGGCGCAGGGCCGTCGCCGGCACCGGACCGGTGTGCGCCGCGCCGTCCAGCAGCAGGTCGTCGAGGAGGGCGGCCGCGGCGCTCAGCTCCGGCGACCCGGCGGCGCCCGCCCGGCCGCCGCTCGCGCCGCGCGCCCCGCTCGACCCGTTCCCGCCGTTCCCGCCGTTCCCGCCGCTCCCGCCCACGTCGACCTGGGCGGGCGGATCGGCCGGGTCGGCCTCGACGGCGGCACGGAACGCCCAGACGGCGAGCGCGATGACCTCCCCGCGCCGGGCGTCGGTGGCATCGGTGACCGCGTGGCCGATGCCGTCCGGTCCCGGTACGGGGAACCGCACCGTACAGGTGGGCAGTTCGGCCCGGGCGGCGGGCGCCCCGGCCGTCGGGTGGTGCAGCCGGGCCGTGTAGCCGCGGGCGAGGGTGCGCCGGGCGGCGGTGACGGCCCGCGCTCCGACGGCGGCGCTCAGCGCCTCGTCGTCGAGGCTGCCGGGGGACCACGGCTCCGCTGCGGGGCCGTCCGGGGCGGCGGAACCGGTACCGCTGGCGGCCGAGGCGTCGGGGGCCTCGGTGGCCGCCCGCTGACAGGCGAGGACCAGGCCGATCAGGTGCCGGCAGATCCCCGGTGCCCCGCAGGTGCACGACCCCCGGTCGAGGCCCGCACCCGGCGGCAGCGAAACCTCCGTGCCGTCCGGGAACCGGCCGCGCAGCGTGCCGGGCCCGTCCCCGTCTCCGTCTCCGTGCCCATCCCCATCCCCGTCCCTGTCCGCGTCCGTGGAGAGCACCGCGCCGGCGCCCGCGTCCAGTTCCTTCGCGGCACGTTTGACCAGCCCCCGGTTGGCCAGCGAGATCAGGGTGCCGGAGTCCAGGGCCAGCAGATCCGGGCGGGCCGTCGCCGCTCCTGCGGTCATCGGCCCAGCCTCTCCGCGACGAACTCGGCGAGCTGACCGGGCGTCATCGCGCCGACGTGCGCGCCGACATCGGCCAGCCGCTGTGCCATCGCGCGGTCGTACGCCGGGTTCGCCTCCTCGTCGAGCGCGGCGAGACCCAGTACGGTCGTGCCCTGCTCGGCCAGGGCGCGTACACCGTGCACCAGCCGGTAGGCGTCGCCGACCTCGTAGAAGTCGGTGATCAGCGCAACGATGGCGCGGCGCGGGTTGTCGATCAGCCGGGTGCCGTAGTCGACCGCCCTCGCGATGTCGGTGCCGCCGCCGAGCTGGACGCCCATGAGCAGCTCGACCGGGTCGGAGACATCGCTCGTCAGGTCCACCACGCTGGTGTCGAAGGCGACCAGATGGGTCTTCAGCCCGGGCAGCCCCCACAGGCTCGCGGCCGTGACGGCGGAGTGGATGACCGAGTCGACCATGGAACCGGACTGGTCCACCAGCAGGATCAGCTGCCACTGCTCCAGGTGAGGGCGGGTGCGCGAGTGGAAGCGCGGCCGTTCGATCAGGATCCGCCGCTCGGCGGGCTGGTAGTGGGCCAGGTTGGCGCGGACGGTGCCGTGGAAGTCGAAGTCGCGGGCCGAGGGCAGCCGGCTGGGGCGGCGCGAGCGGGTACCGGTGAAGGAGCGCCGGATCTCGGGCTTCAGCCGGTCCAGGAGGCGGCGCACCACCGTCTCCACGATCCGCCGGGCCAGCCGCAGCACCTCAGGGTTCATCAGGTGCTTGGTGCGCAGCACGGCGCGCAGCAGGGTCGGATCGGGCTCCACGCGCTCCAGCACGGCCGGGTCGGTGACGATCTCGTGGATCTCGTAGAGCTCGACGGCGTCCCGCTCCAGCCGTTCGATCGTCTCCTTCGGAAAGAGCCGGTGGATGTCGTCGAGCCAGTCGACGGCCGTGACCGCCGAGGGTCCGTCGCCGCCCGCGCGGCTCTCCCGCGCGTTCGTACCGGCGCGGACACCGCGCCGGGCCTGCTCGGGGTCGCGGCCGTACAGCCAGTCCAGGGCGGCGTCGCGGGCGGCGCCCTCGGCGCCGAGCGGGCCGGTGTGCCGTTCGGCGGGGGCGCCCAGGATGAGCCGCCACCGCTCCAGGCCGGGATCGGGGGTGCCGGCGGGGTGCGGGCCGGGGGCGGTCACGGGGCGGCCCGCAGGCCGTAGCGGTCGAGGGTGCGTTCCACGTGGTTCTCCAGGCTCCGGGCCCGCGCGATCAGCAGCGGGTCGGCGGTGACGCGCAGCAGCGAGCGTGCCGAGCCGCGCAGGCCGCGCCGTTCGATCAGTTGGGCGGCGATCCGCTCGCGCTCGCGGGGCGGGAAGTAGGCGAACGCCTGCCGCAGGGCCGGCAGACCCGCCAGGAAGTCGGTCTCGGACATGTCCCGGACCAGCCCGTCGAGTACGCCGATCAGCGGCTCGGGTCCGCCGCCGCCCGAGGTCAGTTCCGTACGGGCGAGGGCGAACAGGCCCGCCAGCCAGTCGCCGAGCGTCGCGGGATCGGCGGCCGCGCGGATCGCGGCGGCCGCGTCGGGGCCGCCGCCGTCGCCCAGCACGCGCTGCAGCCCGAAGGCCGCACCGCGCAGGTCGGCGGGGGCGCCGGGATCCGCGCTGATCCGGCGGCACACCGCGGCGACCGTCTCCCGGGACACCGACAGCAGCTCCCCGGCGTGCAGCACCGCGTCCCGTACGGCGACCAGCGCGCGCAGCCGGCCGTGGTCCGGACCCGAGCCGGAGCCCTGAACGACCTCGGCCAGCCACAGGGCGCGGCCGACCGCCGTGTCGACGGCGGCGGCGAGCAGCGGGTCGCGGGACACGCCGTAGATCCGGTCGTGCCGCCACAGTCCGAGTGCCGTGTGCAGGGCCTCGCCCAGCGGTCCGAGGGCCGTCGCCCGCCCGAGCCCGGCCGCGAGCTCCGCGACCAGCCGGGCGGACAGCCGTGTCGCCCCGCAGACCACGGCGTCGAACAGGACGGCGGCCAGGGCGTCGGGCTCGGCGCCCGCGGCGCGCATCCGGTCGTCGAGGGCGACGGCCGCGGCCTCGTCCAGGGTCGCGCCGAACCCGCCGGCCTCGATGAGCGCGGCCTCCCGGGCCGCTGCCGTACGGGGTTCCCAGGTCTCGGTGAACACCGGGTCGGTGCCGTGCGCGGGGCCGCCGGCCCGGGCGAAGCCGGGGACGTCCAGCACGCGCAGCCGGTGCAGTACCCGGCTGCGGTCCAGGTCCGCCGGGTCGGTCAGGCGCAGGGTGACGGGGCGGCCGTCGCCGGGCGCCAGGCCCAGCGCGGCCAGTTGGGCCGCGACGTCGTGCACGAGCGGGGGCAGCGGCGTGTCGGGGTGCAGCCGGCCGACGCGGTCGCCGCTGCACGCGGCGACCATCTCCACGACCACCGGGTGGGCTCCGGGGCGCAGCGGGCCGCGCCGGGTCCACGGCAGCGGTGCGTCGAGGGCGTCGGTGATCAGCGCCCCGGCCAGTCCGTCGAGCAGGTCGAGGCGGTTCGGCGTCGGGTGTCCGCGCAGGGTGGCCAGGCCCAGGGCGGTGGTCCGGGCCGCGATCAGGCCGGCCGTGGAAACCGGGTGGCCGCGCCCGCGCAGTCGGCCGGCCACGGCCCGGACCAGGGCCTCGCCGGCGGCGTCGGGGCCCGCCTCCCACAGCTCCTGGTAGTAGGCGGGCGAGGGCATGCCGGACTGGTAGCCGGCGAAGGCGTCGAGCTGCCGGAAGGAGTAGGGCACGAGGAAACTGCCGCCGACGGCCCCCTCGGGCGGTGCAGGCACGGCCGGCCAGCCGTCACCGGGGCGGCGACTGCCGCGTTGCAGGCCGCGGCCGAGCCGGGCTTCGCCGCGGTCGGCGTGGTCGAGTCGGACTTCGCCGCGGTCGGCGTGGTCGAGCCGGGCTTCACTGCGGTCGGCGTGGTCGAATCGGGCTTCGCCGCTGCCGGCGTCGTTGAGGCCGTCGTCACCCGTGTCGCCGGACGCGGGGGCCGAGCTCAGGGCCACCAGCGCGGGCCGGTGGAAGCCGCCCGTGACCACGAGGACCGGGCGCTCACCGGCCGCGGCCAGGGCCGCCCGCACCCAGGCGGCCATGTACCGCTCCCGCGCCCGGTCTCCCTCGTCCGCGACCGAGTCGCCGCGCACCACGTCGAAGTACGCCTCCAGCCGCGCGGCGAGTCCGTCGTCCCCGGAGCCGGGTCCGGGGGCGGGGTCGGCTCCGGACTCGAACATCCGGTCCCAGAGCGCGTCGACGGAGTCGACGTGGAACCGCCGGCACAGCCGGTCCGTCGCCTCGGCGTAGCGGGCCTCGGCGTCCGCGTACCGGTTGGTGCGCCCGGCGAACGCCGGGTGCCAGGCCGGCAGGTCGATGAAGCGCACCTCCGCCCCCGCGGCCCGGCCCGCCGTCAGCGCGACCCACTCCGGCGAGTACGCGCACAGCGGAGCCCAGGACGTGGCGCTGCGCTCCTCGTCCCGGTAGTGGCTGAACACGGCGATCGGCAGCTCATGGCCCAGCAGCAGCTCGCCGAGGCGGCCGTTCAGATCGGCGGGGCCCTCGACCAGCACGTACGCCGGCCGCAGCGCCTCGATGGTGCGGGCCACCAGGCGGGCGCACGCGGGGGAGTGGTGCCGTACGCCGAGGAAGGTCGCGGTCATCGGTTCACCGGCTCACCGGCCCGCCAGCAGGTGGCGCGACGCGTGCAGGGCCTGCCACTGCGCCCCGCCCCGCTTGGCCGCCCGCTGCTCGAGGTAGCGGCGCAGCCGTGCCAGGTCCTCCGGGCTGTCCTTGGCCGCCGTACCGGCCAGGCAGGTGACCAGGTCGGCCGCGTTGCCCGGCTCGCCGCGCAGGAACCAGCCCCGTACGCCCACCGCGTGGGCGACCGACACGGCCTCGGCCGTGCTCATCACGGAGGAGAGCCGGTCCGTGCCGGCGCCGTGGCCGCCGACTCCGGAGCGCAGCTCCCGGAAGGTGGTGACGAGCACCTCCAGGACCTCCGGGTCCGGCGCCGCGGTCACGCCCGAGCGCTGGAGCAGGGCCTTCGCCTCGGTCTCCACCAGGGCGAGCTCGGTGTCCAGGTCGGAGATGGGGAAGACGGTCTCGTAGTTGAACCGCCGCTTGAGCGCGGCACTCATCTCGTTGACCCCGCGGTCGCGGGTGTTCGCCGTCGCGATCACGTTGAAGCCCTGGCGGGCGAAGACCATCCCGTCCGGGCCCTCCAGCTCCGGTACGGCCACGACCCGTTCGGACAGCAGCGACAGGAGGGAGTCCTGCACCTCCAGCGGGCAGCGGGTGATCTCCTCGAACCGGACGAGCCGCCCCTCCCGCATGCCGCTCAGCATGGGAGCCGGTACCAGCGAGCGCTGCGAGGGGCCCTCGGAGACGAGCAGGGCGTAGTTCCAGGAGTACTTGATCTGGTCCTCGGTGGTCGCCGCGCCGCCCTGGACGATCAGCGTGGAGTCCCCGCTGACGGCCGCCGAGATCAGCTCCGACAGCAGCGACTTGGCCGTACCGGGCTCACCCACGAGCATCAGGCCCCGGTTGGTGGCCAGCGCCACCAGGGCCCGCTCGACCAGGGCCGTGTCGCCGACGAACTTGCGGCCGATGCCCGCCTCCTCGTCCCCGACGATGAAGCGGCGGGCGGCCCGCAGGCTGAGCTGCCAGCCCGGCGGCCGGTGATCGGTGTCGGCGGCGCGCAGGGCGGCGAGCTCCGCGGCGTAGCGGACCTCGGCGGGCGGCCGCTGCAGCTCCTCGGCAGCCGGGCCCGCGGTCGCAGTCGCAGTCGCAGTCGCAGTCGCAGTCGCAGTCGTGGTCGCAGTCGTGGTCGCGGTCGTGGTCGTCATGACGTCAGCTCCGTCAGGTCGGCCAGCACCTCGGAGACGACGACGGGGGACAGGTCGCCGAACTTCAGCGGATAGGTGCGGGACGTCCAGTAGTCGCAGGGCCGCGTGTCGAGCCAGACGGTCTCCAGCTTCTGGTCCGGGAACTCGCCGATCATTCCGACCGCGATGCCCTCGTCGAGCCCGATCACCAGATAGCGCTCGGGGCCCAGCCGGCGGGAGAACCACCGCTCCACCCCCGCGTCCTGGGGCTCGCCGCGCTCCCAGCCGCGCTTCTGCAGCGCGAGCAGCCTGCCGACGGGCACCGTGATCCCCTCGAAGCGGGTGAGGCGCGAGTCGGCGGCCTCCTCCTCGGTCACCGCCAGCACCGGCCGGCCCAGCTGCGGGAACGGCTGCAGGATCTCGTAGTCCGCGAACAGCTCGGACCAGTCCGCCAGCGCGCCGCCCAGGTCCAGCGGGTGGGCCAGGGTGATGCCCGCACCGTCCGCGAACGTGACCGCCTCGTCCTCGGCGTCGGCGTACGTGCGGTCCTCGGCCACGCGGAACGCGGTCACCTCGCCCTCCCGCTCGGCCCGCCAGACCAGGCGCCGCACCAGGTGCCACACCAGCGGATGCTCCACGAACAGCCGGCGGAACTCGGCGGCCGTCCACGAGCGCCCGTCCACCATCGCGGCCTCCAGGCGCCGCACCTGGTCCGAGGCGATCGTCCGGACGTCCTTCTTCAGCGCCGTGAACCGCTTGCGCTCGGCGGCGGCGAGCTCGGCGTCGTCCCGGGTGCCGGGCTTCGGCAGGTCCTTCAGGCGCCGGCCGTCCTCGCCCAGTACGTACGGCTTGAGCTGCTCGTCGAAGCCGACCGTGAAGCGGCGCGTGCCGTAGTCGATGACCGTGCTGCCGTCCGCGTCCAGACCGAGGTCCGGCACCAGACGGTCCGACAGCTGCTCACCGGTGAGCCCCAGTCCGGCCGCGACCTCGGCGATCTTCTCCTGCGCGCGCAGCTTCAGCGCCTTGAACTTCACGCGCTGCGCGATCCCGTGCAGGTGCAGCAGGGCCACATCGGTGCCGATCGCCGCCAGGACGTCGAGGCCGTCGACCGCCCGGTGGTGCGCGCCCTCGCCCGGCCAGGCCCGGATCACCGGGGTCAGGGCCCGGACGGTCCCGTCGTCGCCGAACCGGCCGAGCGCGTGCAGCGCCCACGACTCCTTGGGCGGCATCCCGGCGAGCTGCCATTCCGTGAACAGCGCCCATGCGAAGGCGGCCAGGGACTCCTGCGTGCACAGGTCGCGCACCTGGGCCAGCCCGGGGAACTCCGCGCTCGGCGTGGACACCGCCAGCATGGTCACCACGTGCGAGGCCGCCGCGGCGGGCAGCGCCCCGCCGGACCGCAGCAGGATCTGCGGCAGCGCCCGCGGATCGGCCCAGTCGGCCGCCTTGGGCATGCGGGCGGGCAGCGCGGTCGCGAGCGGATCGGCGGTCAGCAGCGGCTCCAGGGCCTCGGCGGCCTCCTGGCCGTACTCCGCGGCCACCCGGCGCACCGCGTCGGCCCCGTGCGCCGTCACGATCACGGACAGGGCCTGCTCGGCGGCGGTCCGCTCCGCCCCGGGCGCGCCGAGCGCGTCGGGGACGAGCAGCCGGGCGGCGCCCGCGCCGTGCCGGACGAACCAGGAACGGGCCGTCTCGCCCGCCGCCTTGAGCCGTACCAGCCAGCCGGCCATCAGCCGTGCCACGCCCGCGTCGAGGAACGGGAGGAGCAGGGGTGCCATCACCTTCGGGTTGCGGGTCGCCATGTTCACGGCCACCGGCAGAGCGGCCAGCTCGTGGCGGGCGACGAGCGGTTTGAAGGAGCTCAGGCCCTCATAGGTGTACTCGGTGCCCTGCCAGTCGGCGAGCAGCGGACGCACCTGCTCCTCGGGCCCCTTGACGAACACCGCCAGCGCGTCCCACTGGTGGCGCCGCATGCCCTGGCGCAGGTGCTCGACGTAGGTCTCCATCGGGTGGTACGGCTCCCAGCAGGTGACCCAGGACTCGGTGGCGGCCCATGCCTCCCGCTCGCCGGTGCGCCAGTCCGTCCGGGCCCCTTCCGGCACCGCCAGCCCGCTGAGCGTCCGCGGCTTGGCGACCGTGCGCTTGCGGGTCCACGGCGGGCTGGTCAGCAGCGGCGGCAGCGACTCCGCGGGAACCTCCGCCACCCGGCCCTCCTGCCGTGCGAGGGGACCGACGCGTGCGGCGAGCTCCGCGGGCAGGTCCGGCAGCAGGGAGAGCACGAGCTCCTGGTGGGCGGCGACGTGCGTGACCAGCAGCTGACCCGCCATCGAGGCGGTGGGGCCGGCACCGGCGGACGCCTGCGCGAGCAGCCGCAGCGCCCGGACCGGATACCGGCGGGCGGCGGTGGCCACGGACATCCGGACGTACTTGTTGTCGAGGCGCTCCACGAGGAAGCCGAAGGCCTCGTCGGAGGGCAGCTCGACGAGGGCCGCCGCCATCGCCTTGGTGTCGTCGGTGTCGATGTACTGCCGGTTCAACTCGCCGGCGGCCAGCGGGGCCATCGCCACGCCGATGCCCTCCGCGACGGTCGGCACGACGGCCGCGTTGCGGACGGTCCAGCCGAGGTCCCCCCGGTCGTCGAACAGGGCGGCCTGCTCGGGCGACCCGAGGGAGCACAGCAGCATCTCGCGCACCAGCCGGTCGGGGTGCGCGCGCAGGGCCGGATCGGCGCAGCACTCCTCCACCCACTCCTGCTCCGAGGGGGCGATGAAGCAAGCGGTGATCTGCTGGCGCGGGGTCCGCCGGGCGGTCGCGAGGCCGGCGACGGCGGCCCGGTACGTCTCCTCGTCCGCCACGGAGAGCAGGGCCCGGACACGGGCCAGGGGCTGCCGGGCGTGCATCCTGGCCCAGGCGCTTTGGTAGTGCACGTCGGGGTCCGCTGTCGCGTGGACCGAGTCCTTCCGGCTCTTGTGGCCCGGGGACGGCGTGACCCACTCGGCATGGACCTCCGGGATCTCGGCCGCCGCGCGGGCGGCGAAGGGCAGGCCGAACTCGGCGGCCCAGGCGTCCACGACGCTCAGGGACGGGGAGCCGCCGGACCGCAGCTCCGCGAGGACCGCCGCGCCCAGCGGGTCGGGACTGCCGGACTGGTGGGCCCGGGCGGCCTCGACGAGAGCGGGGTCGCTCCGCGGGGAGGAGAGCACGCGCTCGACCGTCTCGGCACTGAGCTCGAGCGACTTGCGCAGTGCCCCCTGCGCCTCGCCGTCGACCGCCGGCACGGTACAGGGCACCCCGCCGCGGCGCGGATACAGATTCCGCTTCCACTCCTCGGGCAGGACGAGGGTGTCCTCGTCGACGGGCGCGGCCGGGCCCGCGCTCACGTCGGCGACGCCCGGATCCACGGCGGCGGGAACGGCCGGCGCGGCCGCTTCCGCGGCCTCCGCGACTGCCGCGTAGCCCTTGCGCTCCTTCTCGGCTATGGCCTTGACCAGGTGCGACTGGGCGTCAGCGGCGGAGCCGAACTCCTTGATCCGGGTCTGGCCGGCGGTCCCGGTGCGACCGAAGCGGACGGTCACCGAGGTGCCCTCCGCCTCCGCCTCCCAGAACTTGGCCGAGCCTCCGTCGACGTACTCCCAGCGCCGCACGCTGCCTCCCCTTTTCGTGCGTGATCAGATGACCGAACAGTAGACGGCCCCTCTGACAACGGGTTCGGGGGAGGTGCCCGAGGACGGACGGGCGGGCGGGCGGACGGGCGGACGGACGGGCGGCCGGCGACGTACTACCGGCTGGTCGTCGCCCGCCGGTAGCTGCTGCCGTCCCGGGTCCGGGTGAGGTGACCCGAGGTGATCAGGTAGCGCCGCAGCGCCGAGCAGTCCTCGTGCACCGTGCGCAGCGCGTCGTTCACCTCGGGCTCCGTGTACTCCCGG
This sequence comes from Streptomyces sp. NPDC058525, assembly GCF_042719495.1. Taxonomy (NCBI): domain Bacteria; kingdom Bacillati; phylum Actinomycetota; class Actinomycetes; order Kitasatosporales; family Streptomycetaceae; genus Streptomyces; species Streptomyces sp. NPDC058525. The sequence continues at coordinate 27,825 of NZ_JBHXNP010000034.1, read as the reverse complement.
TCCGCGGCGAAGAGCGTCTGAGAGAGGTGGGCGAGCAGCTGCTCGCGCCGGGCCGCCTTGCGCGGGATCGCGGTGAGGCGGCCGCCGGAGAAGAGGTCGGAGACGTTCCGGCGGGTTCCGGCCGTGGGCTCTTGATGTTCAGTGCTCTGTGACATGGCAGGGAGCCTCTCCCGACACCCGCCGTCCGGGCAACGCAATTTCGAGGCCCCGGCGCCCGGCGCGGGCGTCCGCAGCCCTCCGAAAAGGTGACGGTCGCTCATCTCACTGAGTGGTAGTTCCGTCAGTACCCCTCCCCGTGACCCGGTTCCCGCCCCCACGGAGGAGCACGTATGTTACGTCCCGCCGCCCGCCTGAGAACTGCCGTCGCCGCCGCGCTGATCGCCCTCGGCGCGACCCTGCTGACACCGCCCGCCGCGGCCGCCGGAGCCGCCGACCCCGTGCCGCTCCCGATCGCCGACTACTGCGGCAGCCAGTGCTCGGACATCCTGCGGCGGCGGCTCGCTCGCCGCGTGCCGCGAGGCCGTGACCGCCACGCTCAAGCAGGCCGCCGCCGCCACCTCGGCGGCCGTCTACCCGGCCGACGGGACCTGCGCCGCGGGCAACCAGTGGTGCGCCGACTCGATCGTCCAGCGCCCGGTCGGCGGACTGTCCCACCCGCAGGTCAACTGGCAGAACCGGCCCACGTACCAGCAGGTCGTGGAGTTCCCGGCGCACCGCTGACGCGGCGCGGGCACGACGGAGGCCCGCCGTTCCGGACGATCTCCGGGACGGCGGGCCTCGGTGCGCGCGGGGGTCAGGGGCCGACGGTGATCTGCTGCGCCGGGTCGGTCGTGTCGGTGACGAGGTAGACCGCGTTGAAGGTGGACGTGGTCGCACTCGTCGGGCAGCCGAACCCGCCGGTGACCTTCACCGGTACGGTCGCGTTGGTGAAGGTCAGGCTGGGCGGGGCGCCGTTGGTCCAGGTGCCGGCGACGTTGGCGGCGGCCGTGGGCGCGGTGGTGACCGTGCAGGAGGCGAGCCCGGTCGTCTTGACCACCAGGCCGCCGACCGGCACGGTCATGGTCGCGGTGATCGGGGAGCCGTGCTGCATCGACACCGTCCAGGCACCGCTGGTCGTGACCGTCGGGGTCACGCCGGGGATGCTCGACGTACAGGAGCTGTACGTCGGCGCCGAGATGGGGGACGAGACGGGCCCGGCCGGGTTCTGGTTGCCGGGGGCGGCCGGCACCGTGCCGGTGGCCACGGAGACGTTGCAGGTCACCGTCACCGAACCGGCCTTGAGGGTGGCCTTACCGCTGAGGGTGGCCTTGAACGCGTGCCCGGCCGGGGTGACGGTGGTCGACCCGGCCACGGGTAACGGCGCGGCGGAGGCGGAGACCGAGGCCAGCGTGAGGGCTCCGGCGGCGGCCATCCCGAGGGCGAGCGCGGTGCGCGTACGGCTCATGGCTGTGCTCCTTGGGGATCGTGGTGCGGAGGTGTCGTGGGGGAGGGAGCGGCTGACGGTGCGGCTGAGGGGACAGCGGAAGGAACGGTGGAGGCAGGGGTGGAGTCGGGGGCGCGGGCGGCCGCGTGCGGCTGCCAGGCGAACATCAGGCCGCCGCCGAGGATGCCGAGCAGGGTGCCGATCAGGAATCCGCCGAGGTTCGACAGGACCAGGGCCGCGGTGGCGATCAGGGTGGTGAGGACACCCGCGAGCGCGCGCTGTGCGGGGGAGAACCAGGCGGTGAGGCCGAGCACGATCATCACGAGGCCCATCAGGACGGACGGGATCCCCGCCACCCCCTGCTGGAGCATGATCTTGAGCGGTGCCAGCGGCAGGAGGCAGATCCACACGCCGGCGAGGATGGTGAACAGTCCGCCCCAGAACGGTCTGCCGCGCCGCCACCGCCGCCACCGCCGACGGCTCAGAAGCATTCCTTCTTGCCCTTGCTGATGTCCATGCGCAGCCCGGAGAGCTTGAAGGTGCCTGCGTTGGTCGCCCACGCCGTCTGCTGGAGATCGGTGATGCTGACCGTGTCGGCCTGCTGCGCGAACAGGTCCTGCATCCCCTGGGCGTCGGCCGGACCCTTGTCGAGGGTGGAGGCGTCGCGCCCGATCTCGATGTTGCTGAAGACCGCGTCACCGGAGAGCTGCGTCGCGTCCACGAACAGGTTGCTCGCCTCGACGGGCTTCTTCTGGCCCGCCGTCAGGTTGAGCGAGATGTCCCCGATCACCGGGAGCGTGGTGACCACGGACTGGCACAGGCTGTTGAGCTTCGCCTCCCGGATGGCGGTGACGGCCACAGGGATGAGCTCCTCGCGGGCGTTGACGTCGACACTGCCGTACTGGGCGAAACCCTCGCCCTGCAGGCTCTTCGCCGACACTTTGAACTGCTGCCCCGACACCGCGAACGAGGCGGCGAGCGCCCCTTGCGCGAGGGCGATGCCGAGGCCGGCGGTCACGGCCACGGCGGGTACGGTCAGGACGGCGAAGCGCCGCCAGCGGACACGGCCGGAGCCGCGATCTTCGTCTGATAAGTCGGATAAGTGCGGGGCATCCGTCATGAGATCGTCCCTTGTGTTCAGCTGTGAGCCGTTGTTACCGACGAGTTGAATGTAAGAGTGCCAATGGGGGTTGGCAAGGTTGTGCGAGCGCACCCTTTCGGCCGACTCCTACTGCTCCGTACGCAGCAGTTCGGCGACCTCCGCGTCCACCCGGCGCGCCATCGCCCGGGCGAACTCCGTGGCCACGACCTCCCCGGCGACCGGCCGCAGGGCCGTCACCGCCTCCGTGATGTGCTGGAGCTGCGTGGCCGAAAGCAGCTCAAGCGCCGCCGGTCCGATCACATGCCGCCGGAACAGTCCGACGAACCGGTCCGCGAGGGCGGCCGCCTGCGCCTGTACGAACTCCCCGGCGTCCAGGATCTCCGCGAGCGGGACGCCCTCGCGCACCAGCGCGAGCGTCGCGTCCAGCAGGCGCGGGCTCGGGTGGGTGACCAGGTCCCCGTCGACCGTGACGTACCCGAGTTCCGCCGCCCGTCGGGTGTCCTCGGCCGTGGCGGTGGGGCCGAACAGCTCCCGCAGCTCGGCCCGCGTCATCGTGACCGGCTCCTCGCGCACCCAGTCGCGGGTCATCTCCCGTTCCAGGCCCAGCAGTCCGGACAGGCCGCCGCCGCCCTCCCACGCCTGCAGGAGCTCGGCGATGCCGTTGACCGTGTAGCCGCGCCCCAGCAGGTCGCTGATCAGCCGCAGCCGGGTCAGGTGGTCATCGGAGTACCAGGCGATCCGGCCCTCGCGGCGCGGCGGCGGCAGCAGCCCGCGCTCCTGGTAGTAGCGCAGGTTGCGCACCTTGACCCCGGCCGCGCGGGCCACGTCCTCCCGGCGGTAGCGCCCGCCGCCCGTCCCGCCGCCCGTCCCGCCCTCGGCCCCGTCTCCCACCACCTGGCTGCTCACGCGGCAGAGTGTAGGACGTACCGGCAGGTCACATAGGCCGCGGCCGGTCTTCCTTGACGGCCCGCAGGATCACGAACTTCGGCTCGCTCGCGACGACTTCACTGTTGCCGAACAGCCGCCGCAGGTGGGTGTGGTAGCCCATGTGCCGGTTGGCGACGATCCACAGCTCGCCCCCGGGCCGCAGCACCTTGCGCGACTGCGCGAACATCCGCAGCGCCGTCGCGTCCGTGGTCGCCTGGTGGGAGTGGAACGGCGGATTGCTCAGCACCAGGTCCACGGAACCGGGCGCCAGCATCGCGACCCCGTCGCCGACGTGGAACTCGGCCGTCCGCCGGCCCTCGCGGATGTTCGCCCGGTACGTGGCCCGCGCCGAGGCGACCGCCTGGTAGGACTCGTCCGTGAAGACGACCTCGGCGTCCGCGTCGTGCACCTGCACGGCCGTGCCGACGACGCCGTTGCCGCAGCCCAGGTCCACGACCCGGGCCCCGTCGGTGTTGGTCGGCAGGTTCTGCAGGAAGAAGCGGGTGCCGACGTCGAGCCGGTCGGCGCAGAAGATCCCGGCGTGGTTGACGACGGTCAGCCCGGAGGCGGACCCGGCGTCCTCGTCCACCGTGTACGTCACCGGCCACGGCCCGGCGGTCGTGGGCCGCGCGGCGCCCGGAGTGCCCGGCGTACAGAAGATCAGCCGCGCCTTCTTCTCGGCGAGCGAGGTCTTCGTCGGGCCCAGGATCCGCTCGAAGAGCCGCAGCGTGGAGGTGTGGATCTCCTTCACCATGCCGGTGCCGACGACCACGGTGCCCGCGTGCACGTGCGGGGCCAGCCGGTGCAGCTGGTCCTCCAGCAGCGCCAGGCTCTTGGGCACGCGCACCAGCAGGACGTCGATCTTCTCGGGCGGCGGGTCCTGCGTGGTCAGCAGCGTGACCGTCGCCTTGGAGGTCCCGATCCCGTTCCGGTCGAGGTTCGCCGCGGTGGCGGAGCGGGTCAGGGAGGAGTCCGTGATCTGCGTCGGCCGGTACGCGGCGAGCGCGGTCGTCAACGTCCCCCAGCGGTCCCCGACGACGGTGATCTGCCCGGCGCCGGCCAGGTCCACCGGCCCGCGCTCGCCGGTGCCGGCGTCGAGGTGGCGCAGCAGGTACTCGTCGGCGGCGTCCCAGGCGCGGAGCCGGTCGCGCGGGTCCTCGGGGAAGCGGGTGAGCTCGTAGGAGCCGAAAGGCGTGGTCAGACGGTTCATATGCGACCCAGGCTAACCGAGCCGGAGCCCGGGCCCCGCATGCGCCGGGCCGGGCGGCCCGCTAGTCCTCGAACTCGCCCGCCATGGCGGCGGCCATCCGCAGGTACGGACGGGCCTCGGCGGCCCGCCCGCCGCGCTCCAGCGTGCGACCGAGCATCAGCTGTGCGTAGTCCTCCACGGGCCAGCGCTCCAGGATGGCGCGGAGCTCGTGCTCGGCCCGGGAGAGCTGGGCGGAGTGGTAGTAGGCCCGGGCCAGCAGCAGGCGCGGCGCCAGCTGCTCCGGGGCCTCGGCCGCCAGCGTGTCCAGGATGCGGGCGGCCGTCGCGTACTCCTTCGCCTCGAAGAAGAGCCGGGCCCGCTCCCAGCGCTCGGCCGCCGTCCCGTGCTCGATGTACGCCGTCCCCGCCGAACTCATCACGCCCGCCTTCCCGCTGTCCGAATCGCGCTGTCCGGTGCCTCCAACACGCAGGGCCGGGGGAACATTCCACTGACCGCGGCCGCCCCGCCGCCGTTAGGTTGTCCGCATGAGCAATCTCGATCGCCAGCCCGCACTCTCCGTCTGCGGCGGCCGCGGCTTCGTCGTGGCCGAACCGGTTCGCGAGCTCCTCAGCCCGCGCACGGTCAAGCTCGGGGAGTCCACCGAGGTCCGACGACTCCTGCCGAACCTGGGCCGCCGCATGGTGGGCGCCTGGTGCTTCGTGGACCACTACGGCCCGGACGACATCGCGGACGAGCCCGGCATGCAGGTCGCTCCGCACCCGCACACCGGCCTCCAGACCGTCAGCTGGCTCCACGAGGGCGAGGTGCTGCACCGGGACAGCGTGGGCAGCCTGGCGACGGTCCGCCCGCGCGAGCTGGGCCTGATGACCTCCGGCCGGGGCATCAGCCACTCCGAGGAGAGCCCCCGCCCGCACGCCCGCTTCCTGCACGGCGCCCAGCTGTGGGTGGCCCTGCCGGACGCCCACCGCGACGTGGACCCGCACTTCGAGCACCACGCGGAACTCCCGAGGGTGACGGCCCCGGGCCTGACCGCGACGGTCATCCTCGGCACCCTGGACACCGCGGCCTCGCCGGGCACGACGTACAGCCCGATCGTCGGCGCGGACCTGACCCTCGCGGCGGGCACCGAAACCCGCCTCCCGCTCGACCCGGACTTCGAGTACGCGGTCCTGTCGATGTCGGGCGAGGCCCACGTGGACGAAGTCCCGGTCCTCCCCGGCTCCATGCTCTACCTCGGCTGCGGCCGCACCGAACTCCCCCTGCGGGCGAGTTCGGACGCGAGCCTGATGCTCCTGGGCGGCGAGCCGTTCGAGGAGGAGATCGTGATGTTCTGGAACTGGATCGGCCGCACCAACGAGGACATCGTCCAAGCCCGCGAGGACTGGACGAACGGCACCCGCTTCGGCGAGGTAAAGGGCTACGACGGCCCCCCGATCCCGGCTCCACAACTCCCGCCGGTGCCGCTGAAGGCGCGGGGGCGGGTGCGCTGACCCGTGCTCGCGTGAAGCAGACCGACCAAGGACCGTGGTGACCAGCCCCCGACGGCAGCCAGACCATCACCGTCCGGGCCGGGTTCTCCTCGTGGTCTGATCCCCGCACTCAGGCCGGTGGGATGACTGGCCCTCACGAGCTGCTCCCGCTTCAGGGGCAGGCGCCTCGCCTCGTCTCGCGGACGACGGGTCCTGGTGCGGGGCGGGCAGGGGCACCGGGATACCCTGCGGGTGGTCCTCGGGCTCTCCGCGAGTCACAGGTCAGTTCTGGCAGATCTCCCGGAAAGCGCAGCAGCCCATGTCCGCCACCCTCGTAGCGCGGCCGCCTTCGCCGGCCCGCGGAGTGGTGCGCGGTCTGCGGGCCGGGGCCCTCGCGGCGTTGTGCGTACTGCTGCCCTTGGCGGGCCACCTCCTCGCGCAGGGGCACATGCCGCGGTGGGCGTTGCTGCTGGGCATGGCCGCGGTCGCGGTGCCCAGTGCGGTGCTGCTGACCCGGCACAGGCTCTCCGACACCCAGCTCATGGCGGCGTTGGCCGGCGCCCAGCTGGCCTACCACTCGGCCTACTCGCTGCCGGGGGCCTGCGCGGCCGTGACCGGTTCGCGGGAGCCGATGGCTCTGGTCGAACACGCCTCGGCGGCCGGTGTCCCGCCGGAGGTCTTCTTCGCCGGGCACCTCGTCATGCTGGTGCTCGCCGCGCACCTGTTCGGACTCACCGGACGGCTCCTGTGGCGCGGCAAGCCCGTCCTCGAGGCGCTGCGCGCCCTGCTGATGTTCGTCTGGCCGCTCCTGCCCGCGGGCAACGGGCCGAAGGCAGCGCTGCGGGATCTGGAAACGGGCGCGATGCCGCCGTCCGCGATCGTGGTCCGGCTGCACGCCGGACGCGCACCGCCGCGGTTCGGGCACGCCGTGCCGTGGCGTGCCCCTCTCCCGACGACCGGGCTGTCGTCCGGCGGAGGTTTCTGCCCGGCCTAGCGGCCGGATGGAGGGGCCGTCCGCGGGCGGCGGCGTGTCCTGCTCCGGCTGGTCCGGGGAGCACAGAGAGACCTCTCCCTTTTCATGCACTCCTTTTCCCGGCGTGCCGCCCGAGCGGCGGCCCGCACCCTCGTCGTACCCCTGACCGCGGCGCTCCTGTGGGCCGGGGCTCCGGCCGCGTTCGCGCACACCGACCTGACCTCCAGTACGCCGGCCGACGGCGCGACCCTGGACGCCCTGCCGGCGAGCATCGGGCTGACCTTCAGCGACGACATGTCGCGGGAGTACGCCAAGGTCGCCCTGACCGCGCCGGACGGAACGGCGGCGGGCGCCGGAGAGCCGCAGGTCGACGGCAAGAGCGCATCCCTCGCCGTGCAGCCGGGTCTGCCCCCGGGCACGTACACCGTCGGCTACCGGGTGGTCTCGGCCGACGGCCATCCCGTGTCCGGGTCGTACCGCTTCACCGTCCGGGAGACGGCCCCGGCCGCCCCGGCCGCGCCGGCCGCGCCCAGCCCGACGCCGTCTGCCGAGGCCGCCGCTACGACCCCGGCGCCGAGCGCCCGGTCCTCGTCGGGCGGCGTCAGCAGCGCCCCGGTCATCGGCGTACTGCTCCTGGCAGGTGCCTGCGCCGGTGCCGCGGTGCTCGTGGCGCGCCGTCGGAAGGCGCACCGTGCCGGCTGACCTTGCTCTGCGCAGAGCGGGCCGGCTACCGCTGATCCTGCTCGCCTCGGCCGTGTCGGCCGTCGGCGTCACGGTCGTCGGGATGCGGGCGGCCGGGTCCACGGCGCGGCAGGTGCCGGGCATCGCGGACGCCGGCCCGCTGACCTCCTGGGGTCTGCCGCTGTCGCGCCTCGCCGTGGACATCGCGTCGGTGGCGATGGTGGGCGCCCTGCTGCTGGCGGGCGTCCTGCTGCCCGGTGGCCGGGACCTCGGCCGGACGCGGCTGCCCTATCTGATGTGGGCGGCCACAGCCGCCGGGCTGTGGGCGCTGTCGTCCGGCGCTCTGCTGGTCTTCACGCTGTCCGACCTGTTCGCCCGGCCGGTCGCCGAGGTACTGGACCCGGCCGTGATGGCCGACTTCGCCCTCACCTCCGCACCGGGCCGCGCCTATGCGGCGATGGCCGCGACAGGGCTCGTCCTGGCGACGTTCTGCGCGGGCGTCACCAAGGTCCGGTGGGCACGGGCCGCGCTCGCCGTCGCCGTCGCGGCCGTGCTGCCGCCCGCGTTCACGGGCCACTCGGCCGCCTTCGCGAACCACGACGCGGCCGTCACCAGCCTCGCCCTGCACGTGGCGGGGGCAGCCGTCTGGGTCGGCGGATTGCTCTTCGTCACGGTCACCGCCCTGCGAAGGACCGACGGAGCCGCTGTGGCGGCCCGGCGGTTCAGTCCGCTCGCCGGCGGGGCGTTCGTGGCCGTCGCCGCGAGCGGTCTGGTCAACGCCTGGGTGCGGATGCCCCTGTCGGGAGCCTGGTTCACCACCGCGTACGGGCGGATGGTGCTGCTGAAGGCCTTGGCGCTCGTGGCTCTGGGTGCGATCGGCTGGTGGCACCGGCGCCGGACGCTCGCGGCGCTCGCCGACGGCGCCCGCCGGCCCTTCGTCAGGCTGGCCGCGGGCGAACTGCTGGTGATGGCCGCGGCGACGGGCCTGGCCGTCGCCTTGTCCCGGACCCCACCTCCGAGCACCGGCCGCGGCTCGCCCAGCCCGGCGGAGGAGCTCCTCGGCTTCCCGATGCCGCCCCCGCTGGGCGGCTTCCCCTGGACTCCGCTGTTCACCCAGTGGCACTTCGACCCCGTCTTCGCCTTCGGCACGGGCGCGGCGGCCGCGCTCTACCTCGTCGGCGTGCTCCGGCTCCGCGCGCGCGGCGACCGGTGGCCCGTCGGCCGCAGCGTCGCCTGGATGCTCGGCCTGGCCGTCACCGTCCTCGCGACGATGAGCGGGCTCGCCGTGTACGGGAAGGTCATGTTCAGCGTCCACATGGGACAGCACATGATCCTCGCGATGACCGTGCCGATCCTCCTGGTCCTCGGCGCCCCGGCCACCCTGGCCCTGCGCACCCTGCCCACGGCGGGGAAGGGTGAGGCCGCCGGCCCGCGCGAGGCGCTGGTACGGCTGCTCCACAGCCGGTACGTGAAGATCGTCTCGCATCCCGCCGTGGCCGGCATCCTCTTCATCGGCAGCGCCTTCGCCGTCTACTACACCTCGTGGTTCGAGACCCTGATGGGCAGCCACCTGGGCCACATGGCGATGCTGATCCACTTCCTGGCGGTCGGCCTGCTGTTCTTCTGGGTGGTCATCGGCGTCGACCCGGGGCCGCGCCGGCCGCCCCACCTGGGCCGGCTCTTCGTCCTCATGCTGACGATGCCGTTCCACTCGTGGTTCAGCATCTCCCTGATGAGTTCCACCGGCATCATCGGCGCGAGCTGGTGGGAGGCGGTGGGCCGCACCTGGGGGCCGGACCTGGCCCAGGACCAGTACAACGGCGGTGCGATCGCCTGGGCGACCGGCGACATCCCCGTCCTGATCACCACGATCATCCTGGCCGCGCAGTGGGTGCGCTCCGACCGCCGTGAGGCCCGCCGGGTCGACCGCCGGATCGACCGCGGGGACTCCGGGGACCCGCTGGCCGCCTACAACGCGTACCTGTCGAGTCTCCATGCCCGAGACCGCCGCCTGCGGCAGCAGGCGGCCCAGCCCGCCGCCCGTCGGGCCGTACCCGGCCGACGACCGGACCACATACCGGACCACATAGAGGAATCATGACGAAACTCGAGAAGAACCTGCTGGCCCTCGCTGCCGTCGTGGCGGTCCTGGCAGCCGCCTTCGCCACGTTCCTGCTGGTCAAGCCGGAGGACTCGGCCACGGCCGCGCCGCCCCCGCCCGCAGCGGGCGAGGCGCGGGCCGTACGTGAGGACAGCCATCGGCTGACCTATCCGCAGCGCAGCGAGCTGACCCTCGTCGAGTTCCTCGACTTCGAGTGCGAGGCCTGCGGAGCCGTCCATCCGATGGTCGAGAAGCTCCGCGAGGAGTACGGCGACCGCGTCACCTTCGTGGTCCGCTACTTCCCGATGCCCGGCCACCGCAACAGCCGGACCGCGGCCGTCGCCGTCGAGGCCGCGGCCCAGCAGGGCAAGTTCGAGGACATGTACAAGAAGATGTTCGCCACCCAGAAGGAATGGGGCGAGCTCCAGAACTCCCAGGCGGACCTCTTCCGTACCTTCGCCGAGCAACTCGGCCTCGACATGGCCGCGTACGACACGGCGGTGAAGGACCCGGCCACCGAGGAGAGGGTCAAGGCCGACCAGCGGGACGGGATGGGCCTGAACGTGCAGGGCACCCCCACCTTCTTCCTCGACGGCCGGCTCATCCAGACGCCCCGCACCTACGAGGCGTTCAAGTCGCTGATCGACGAACGGCTCGCCCCATGACGGGCCGCGCGCCGATTCCGGCCCGGCGCCGGCGCCTTCCCGCCCCCGTGACGCCCCGCCCCGCCACCGCCTCCAACCCGCACGAGCGAGGACCCGCCCCCATGACCCCACCCGCACCGCCCGGTTACGACGAACGGCTCACCGCGCCCCGCACCTGGTGGCTGATCGCCGTCGCCGTCGGCTTCGCCATGGCGCTCATCGTCATGCCGTACGGGGGCCTCGCCGCCCTGGTCGGCTTCGCCGTCGGCACCCTGATCGCCTGTATGTGGGTGAGCGCCCAGGGTTCCTCCCGCATCCGAGTCACCAGCGGGCTGCTGGTCGCCGACGACGCACGGATCCCGCTCGGCGCGCTGGGCGAGGTCCACGTCCTGGAGGCCGGAGAGGCGCGGGCCTGGCGGACGTACAAGGCGGACATGCGGGCCCACATGCTGATGCGCAGCTACATCGCCGGGGCGGTCCGCATCGAGAACACCGACCCGGCCGACCCGACCCCGTACGTCTACTTGTCGACCCGCACCCCGCAGGCACTCGCCGACGCCCTGGAAGCCGCCAGGGCCCAGTGAAATCCCGCTGAAGCTCGGCGAGATGCGCCCCGCACGGTACGAGGGGGCGCCGGTCAGAATCCGACCGGCTCCTCGGTGTGATCGGCCGGCTCGACCTGGATCGTGGGGTGCGTGACGCCGTACCGCTCGGCGAGGATCCGGCGGCTCTGGTCCAGGACGGCGTGCCAGTCGGCGCCGTCCTGGATCATCACGTGTGCCGAGGCGGCTTCCATGCCGCTGGTGATGGTCCAGATGTGCAGGTCGTGCACCTGCTGGACGCCGGGGATGGCGGCGAGCTCGCGTTCCGCCGCCTCGACGTCGACGCCGGGCGGTGCCACTTCCATGATGATCCGCAGGGCCTGGCGCATCAGCTTCCAGGTGCGCGGCAGGATGAACAGGCCGATGGCGGCGCCGATGATCGGGTCGGCGTACTCGAAGCCGGTGGTCCAGATGACCAGGGCGCCGATGATGACGCCGACGGAGCCGAGCATGTCGGCGAGGACTTCGAAGTAGGCGCCCTTGACGTTGAGGCTCTCCTTGGCGCCTGCGGTGAGCAGGCGGAAGGAGATGACATTGACGACGAGGCCGAAGACGGCGACGACCAGCACGGGCAGGCCGGGGACCTCGGACGGCTCGCGGAAGCGCTGCACGGCTTCGTAGAGGACGTAGAAGGCCACGCCGAACAGCAGGAGGCCGTTGACGATCGCGGCCAGGACTTCGAGACGGTAGGTGCCGTACGTGTGCCGGCCCGCGGCCGGCCGCTTCGCGAGGCGGATCGCGGCGAGGGCCAGACCGAGGCCCAGGACGTCGGTGCCCATGTGGGCGGCGTCGCTGATCAGGGCCAGGGAGCCGGTGATGAAGCCGGCCACGACCTCCACCAGGGCGTACGCCGCGGTGATGGAGAAGGCGATGGCCAACGGCTTCTGGTGGCGCTCGCCCGCGCTGCCGATCCGGGGGCCGTGGGCGTGCCCGTCGCCGCCGTCGTCGCCGGGCGAGGAGCCGCGGCTGTGGCCGTGTCCCATGATGCTGGTCCTCCTGGTCTGTCGCGCCGGCTGCGCCCGTGGCCAGCCTGGCAGTGGTGGGGCCCGAAGCCGCGGACGCCACGGGCATGTTCCGGCAAGGGCCTTCCGACTTCGGTGCCCGTGCCGATGATGGGACGGTGGGTTCACCGCATCGGGAGGGCGTGGGTATGGAGTCGGTCGTGCTGGACGGCGGGGTACGGATCGCCTACGAGCGGCGGGGGGCCGGGCAGCCGGTGGTCCTGGTGGGTGGGACCGGTATGCCGGCGGTCGCCTGGGAGCTGTGCGGGCTCCGGGACGCGCTGGTGGACGCGGGCTGCGAGGTGGTGACGTACGCGGCGCGGGGGGTGGCTCCCTCCGACGCCCCGCCCGCTCCGTACGCGATGGCCGACCTGGCCGGTGATCTTGCCGGTCTGCTGGACGCGCTGGGCGTCCGGAGTGCCGTGGTGATCGGGTATTCGCTCGGTAGCTTCACGGCCGAACTGCTGGTCCGGACCCGCCCCGACCTCGTGCGCTCGATGGTGCTGATGGCCGGTGCGGGGCCCTTGACGGGTGTGCTGGAGGCGGTGTTGGACGCCGAAGCGGAGCTGATCGGGGCGACCGGCCGGCTCCCCGCGGCGTTCCTGCGGCTCCAGACGCTCCTCACCACGCTGCCCGGGCAGGTGCTGCTGGAAGACGAGAAGCAGGTCCGCGCATGGCTGGAGCTGCTGGGCGCCCAGGACGGCGTATGGGCGTCACCGGACGGTGCGGTCGGACAGTCGGCCGCGGCGGACGGCTGGCTGCGCGACCCGGACCGGATCGCCGCCCTGGCCGATGTGGACGTACCCGTGCTGGTACTGGCCTTCGAGGGCGACCTGTACTTTCCGCCGCGCGCTGCCGCAGTGGCTGCCGAGGCACTGCCGCAGGGCACTCTCGTGACGCTGCCCGGAGCGCACGGGGGGCTGCTCACCCACCCCGCCGAGACCACGGCCGCCCTCCTCGGTTTCCTCACGCCGTCCTGAGCGCCGCCGCCGGGGGCGGGGCCGCGGCTGCCCGGTGGTCCATGCCCGATCGGTCGCCCGGCCACTGCTATTCCGCCGTCTTCGCCTTGGCATCGCCGGCGCAGCACGCGTCGCCGGCCGGCCCGGCAGTGCAGCCTCCGGCCTCCGTGGCGGAGGGCAGGGGCGGCAGGGGCAGGGCTCCCGGCGGGGCGGGTGCGCAGCAGCCCTTGCCCTGCCACGCGTCGCGGCCTTCCTTGACGGCGATGGCGGCGATGACGAGGGCGGCGATCGGGTCCGCCCAGGTCCAGCCGAGGGTGGCGTTCAGGAGGAGGCCGGCGAGGACGACGGCGGACAGGTAGGTGCAGAGCAGGGTCTGCTTGGAGTCGGCCACGGCCGACGCGGAGCCCAGCTCGCGCCCCGCCTTGCGCTGCGCGGCGGACAGGAACGGCATGATCGCGAGCGACAGGGCGGCCAGGACGATGCCGGGCACGGAGGAGGATGCCTCGCCCGCGCCGGTCAGGGCCCGCACGGCGTCGACGGCGACGTAGGCGGCGAGCGCGAAGAACGAGACGGCGATGATCCTCAGCGCCCGGTGCTCACGGGCCTCCCGGACCGCGTGGTCCTTGGCGGAGAACTGCCAGGCGACCGCTGCGGCGGAGGAGACCTCGATGATCGAGTCGAGTCCGAATCCGATCAGCGCGGTAGAGGAGGCCAGGGTGCCCGCGGTGAGGGCGACGACCGCCTCGATGACGTTGTACGTGATGGTGACGGCCACGAGCAGGCGTATTCGACGGGCCAGCACATCGCGCCGGGCGGGCGACGGGCCGAGCGACAAGGTGGCCATCAGCAGCAGCCCTTCTCGTTCGCTTCGACGCAGGTCCGGTCGGCGGCGACGGTGACGACCGCGGAGCGCAGGTCGTCCAGGGCATGGCCGAGGCGCGCGTCGGCCAGCTCGTAGCGGGTGCGGCGGCCTTCGGGGACGGCGACCACGAGACCGCAGTCGCGCAGGCAGGCGAGGTGGTTGGACAGCCGGGTGCGGGAGATGCCCAGCTTGTCGGCGAGGTCGGAGGGGTGCGCCGGGGCCTCGCGGATCTCGAGGAGCAGACGGCAGCGGATGGGATCGGCCAGCGCGCGCCCGAAGCGCGCCAGGACCTCGATGTCTTCGACGATGTTCAGCACCCTTCGACAGTACATCGATTCGTGAATTCAGAAACCCCTGAACTATTGAGTAGGGTGAGGTGGGGTGGGCGCGTGGTCCAGGGCCGAGCCGAAGACCGTGGACGCGCTCTCCCGTCCGGCGTCAGCTCTGTGCGGTGTCGTCGCCCGTCTGCCCCGCGTCCCCGGCGTCCTCGGCCGCGCGTGCCTTCTCGCGCATCTTGCGCACCAGCTCCGCCTTCTGGTCCGCGGCACTGCGGCGGTCGAGGTTGCGGTGCGGGCCGTTGTTCTGCCGTTCGGCGCGGGACAGCCTCTTGCGCGGTCCGCCGCCCTGGCCCACGGGGTTGTTGATGTTCTTGCTGTCGGTCACGGGTTCTCCCGGTGGTGCTGTGAAGTGATCTACGGACGCATCGGTGGGGGACGGGCGCGGCGACGTCGCAGGACGTAGGCGGGGGCCCGTCGCGCGCCTACTCGTACATCGGTGTCGGGAAGAACATGACAAAGACGTTACCCGGTCCCGCCGGCCCCGCGCGCGGCGGACGAGGTGCTGGAGGGCCCGGGGCGTCTCGTCCGGACCCCTGATGTGGTGTCAGGGTCCGACCAGGGCCCGGCCAGGGTGATCCCCGATGCGCAGGGGGGCCCGGGCGGACAGACTCGCCTGGACTTGATCATCACGTACCCGGTGGAGTTCCCGCAGAGGTCGGTGTCAAAGATTGGGTAGCCAGTGATTCTGAAAACGTTCGGCTGGTCGTTCGCGGTCACCGCGCTCGGCCTCGTCGCGGCGGTGTTATACGGGGGATGGGCCGGCTTCGGGGTCGTGGCGATCCTGTCCATCCTCGAAATCTCGGTCTCCTTCGACAACGCCGTGGTCAACGCCGGGATCCTGAAGAAGATGAACGCCTTCTGGCAGAAGATCTTCCTCACGATCGGTGTCCTGGTCGCGGTCTTCGGCATGCGCCTGGTCTTCCCCGTCGTGATCGTCGCCGTCAGCGCGGAGATCGGGCCGATCGAAGCGGTGCGGCTCGCGCTGGACGACAAGGCCACCTACCAGCAGCTGGTGACGGACGCCCACCCGTCGATCGCCGCCTTCGGCGGCATGTTCCTGCTGATGATCTTCCTCGACTTCATCTTCGAAGACCGCGACTTCAAGTGGCTCGCCTGGCTCGAGCGCCCGCTCGCCAAGCTCGGCAAGATCGACATGCTCTCCGTCTGCATCGCGCTCATCGTGCTGCTCGTCTCCGCGATGACCTTCGCCACCCACGCCCACCAGTACGGCGGCGCCCACGCGGACAAGACGCAGACCGTCCTGATCGCAGGCGTCGCGGGCCTGATCACCTATCTGGTCGTCGGCGGCCTCTCCGGCTACTTCGAGAACAAACTCGAGGAAGAGGAGGAGCGCGAGCACGAGGCCGAGGCGGCGGCCAGGAGGAGCGGCGCGAAGGCGCCGGCCGTCCTGATGGCCGGCAAGGCCGCGTTCTTCCTGTTCCTCTACCTCGAGGTCCTGGACGCGTCCTTCTCCTTCGACGGCGTCATCGCCGCATTCGCGATCACCAACGACATCGTCCTGATGTCGCTCGGCCTCGGCATCGGCGCCATGTACGTCCGCTCGCTCACGGTCTACCTCGTCCGCCAGGGCACCCTCGACGACTACGTCTACCTGGAACACGGCGCGCACTACGCGATCGGCGCCCTCGCCGTCATCCTGCTCGTCACCATCCGGTACGAGATCCCCGAGGTCGTCACGGGCCTCGTCGGCGTCCTCCTGATCGCCTGGTCCTTCGTCTCCTCGGTCCGGCGCAACCGCCGGCTGGCGGCAGCCGGCGCGAAGGGCGCGGGGTCCGACGCGAAGGCCGAGGTCTCCTCAGGCGTCTGAGCCGGGGCCGCCGGCACGGCGCCGGCGCCCGAGCCGTGCGACTCGGCCCGGGCCGGGGTGACTTGGGAGCAACCAGAAGTGGGGCACCCGCCGGACATGACCGGCCCGTTCAATTACGGGCGGGGTGAACGGCAAAGCCCACGGAAAAGCATCTCGTTATATCTTTAGGAATTTCGGACGCGGGTGGCCGGATGATGCCTCCGATTTCATTCTTCGGAGGTTTGCCGTTTGGTATACGGTGTGGCGCATGTCGATCACCCTTCCGCCCCCTCGGAACTTCCTCCCGGATGATGAAGACATTCCACTCAGCGTGAAATCGGTCCGCCGGTTCGCCTGCAAACAGCGCGATTCCTGGTGGACGGTAATTCTTGTCGACCCCGTCGCGATTCCCCTCGTCTACTGCGTGGCCAGGTTCACCCGCATCACGCCGAACCAGATCACCTGGCTTTCCTTCCTGGCCGGACTCGGCGCCGCGGCCTGTTTTTTCCAGAGCGCCCCCGAATGGCTCGTACTGGGTGCGCTGGTCTACCACGCGAGTTTCATCCTGGACTGCATGGACGGGAAACTGGCCCGTATCCGGGGGAACGGCAGCCTCTTCGGAGGGTGGCTCGACTACATGCTCGACCGGGTGAGCGTGCTGTGCTGCGCGCTGGCACTGGGCTTCGGTCAATGGCTGCGGCACGACGAGCCCGGCTATCTGCTGCTCGCCGCGGCGGTGGGCTTCGTCGACCTGCTCCGGTACCTCAACGGAATAAAGGTCAACCAGGTGCGCGCCACCATGCGCGCCGACATCCGCAGCCATCCGGCGTTCGGCGACACCGAGCCCCCCGTGTTCATCGAGCACCTGATGCGGGACCGGCGGAAGCGGGGCATCGAGCCGTCGGCCGTCAACGGTGCAGTGATCGACCTGCACAAGGGGTTCCGGCACACCTTCCCCTGGTACGGGGCCGCCCGCGACCGCCTGCTCCGCTCCCGCATCCGACCGCACCTGATCAGCGGCATCGAGTTCCAGATGGCGGTTTTCGTCATCGGCCCGCTGCTGGGGCACGTCGTGGCCCCGGTCGTGGTCGCAGGGGTACCGCTGCTCTGCTTCGAGTTGGGCGTCGTCTACAAACTCCTGCTCTCCACACGGGACTTCCGCGAGACGATCCGCCGCCTCGACGCGAAGGCGGCCGAGCACCCGGGCGCTTCCGGTGCGGGGAACGCCGACCCGGTCAGCGCTCCCGGCTGTGCGGCGACGACCGCGAGGTGAGGACCGCCAGACCGTTCGGCACCGGCCGCTCCGCACCCTCGGAGGGGTTGTTGACGATGCGCAGGCCCTGGCGCGGGGAGGTCCGGGCGAGCATCTCTGCGGAACCCCCGCCGTCCAGCATGACGGCATTGCTGACCCCGTGGCTTTGCAGCAGCCGCGCGGTGGCCGCGATGGTGAGCCCGGCCGAGCGCAGCGAACGCCCGTCCACCACCAGCAGCCACAGACGCCGGCCGGAGTCGTCCCAGCCGAGGGCGGTCCGGGGCTCGCGGAACCAGTAGCGGGGCGTATCGCGGAAGACGGGGATCTTCCCGTTCCGCAGCAGCGTGCCCCGGTACCCCATGGCCAGCGCCCAGGGCCTCTTCCTGGGCTTCTGCCCGGCGGTGAAGGAGGCCGCGGCGCCCGGGCCCACCCCGGCCACCTCGCGCGCGGCGCTGCCCACGGCCACCAGCAGGAAGCCGTCCGCGGGAACCGGGCGCCCGTCGGCCCCGGCGCGGACGCCCGTCACGCGGCCGGCCGACACCCGGATGCTCCGCAGCGGGCCGGCCCGGTGGGCGGGCCGCGCCTTCGTGCCCCAGGCCGGGGTGTAGACGGCGAACCCGTCCTCCGGGTCGAGGCAGTTGAGGCAGCCCAGAGGGCGCGTCACACCGGCGACGGAGACGGTCCCGACCAGCTTCACCCGCCCCTTCCGCAGGCGCCCCCGGTCGTCCGTGCCCACGGCCTTCACCGGTTCGGCGGACCCCTTCAGCAGCCGGCCGTCCCGGACCACCGGGCCCAGCGGAACACCGCTGCCGTCGATGTCGAAGAAGTCGCCGTTCACGGCCGCCAGGACGCTCGGGCCCGCGCCCGCCGCCCACGAGGACAGCGGCCGGGTCAGGGACAGCCGGCCGCCCAGCATCACCAGGGACCCCGGACCCACCGCGGCCTCGGCCAACCGGTAGCTCAGCCACCGCGTGGGGCTCTCCACGGCAGTGAGCCGAACCCCCGCGGCCAAGGCGTACCGCTCCTCCCGGTCGGGCCTGAGCGGATCCACGAACACCGAAGGCAACAGGAACACGCTTGCGGCGAGGAACACTCCGACGGCGCGGCCGACGGGACGGCTCGCGCGACGGAAGGGACGTGCGGGCATGTGGTGCCCAACGCGCGAACGAAGCCCGCGTGACGACCTCCCCCGGCGCCTCCACCCGTACAGCCCACAGCCCACAGCCCACAAGCCCGCAGCCCACGGCGCACAGCGCACAGCGCAGCGTCAGGAGCCCGCGGACGCGCGGCGGATCGCGGTGAGGGAGCGCGCGACGTCGGCATCGGTCGTCGACCAGTTGCTCACCGAGATGCGCATGACGCGGCGCCCGTGCCAGGTGGAGCCGCTGATCCAGGCCGTGCCGTCGTCGAGCAGCCGGGCGAGGACCCGGTCCGTACGGTCGTCGTCGCCGAACCCGGCGCAGACCTGGGTGAACACCACGTCGTTGAGGACGGTCGCGCCGTCCGTCGCGGCGAGGCCGGAGGCGAACGCGGTGGCGTGCCGGCACAGCCGGTCGACCAGGTCGCCCACGCCCGAGCGGCCGAGGGACCGCAGCGCCGCCCACACGGTGAAGGCCCGGCCGCGCCGGGAGAGTTCGGGGACCTTGTCGACGGGGTCGCCCTGCTCGTCCTGGATGAGGTAGTCGCCGCGCAGGCCCATCGCCGCCCGGACCGCGGACGGGTCGCGCACGAGGGCGAGGCCGCAGTCGTACGGGACGTTCAGGGTCTTGTGCGCGTCCGTGGCCCAGGAGTCGGCGTCCGCGCAGCCCGCCGTCAGGTGCGCGTACCGGGGGGACGCGGCCGCCCACAGGCCGAAGGCGCCGTCGACGTGCACCCACGCCCCGGCCTCGCCCGCGGCACCGACCGTCTCGACGAACGGGTCGAAGGCCCCGGAGTGGATGTCTCCGGCCTGCAGGACCACGATCGTGGGCCGGCCCGGTCCGGCCGCCAGGGCCTGCCGCAGGGCCGCGGGCTCGATGCGTCCCTGCCCGTCCGCCGCCACCAGTTCCGGCCGGCCGAGCCCCAGGTAGCGCAGGGCCAGGTCGACGGCCATGTGGCGGTCCTCGCCGGCGAGGACGCGGACGGCGGGCCCGCCCGCGAGACCGTCGCGGGCCGCGTTCCAGCCGGCGCGCCGCAGCAGCGCGTCCCGGGCGGCGGCGAGGCAGGTGAAGTTGGCCATCGTCGCGCCCGTGGTGAAGCCGACGGCGCTGTCGCCCGGCAGACCGAGCAGATCCAGCAGCCACGCGCCGGCGACCTCCTCCACCGCGGCGTACGCGGGTGAGGCGGCGCGCATCACGGCGTTCTGGTCCCAGGCGCTGACCAGCCAGTCCGCGGCGAGCGCGGCCGGTTCGGTGCCACCGACCACGAACCCGTAGAAGCGGCCGCTGGGAAACGCGGTGAGCCCGGGCTCGCAGGCCGAGGCGAGCAGGTCGACGACATCGGCGGGAGCGCTGGGGGCGTCGGGCAGCTCGCGGCCGAGCGCGCGCACGATCTCGTCGACCGAAGCGCGGGCGGGAACCCGGCGGTCGTCCAGGCCGGCCAGCCAGCGGACGGCGTGTCCGTGTGCCTGTCGGAGCGCTGCCTCGCGCGCGTCCATACCTCGGACTATGCGGCAGGGCCCACCGCCCCGCAAGCCACCCCGGGCCCGCACTCACGCGAGGGGCACGCTCTGTTCCGACCAGACCGTCTTGCCCCCGGCGGTGTAGCGGCTGCCCCAGCGGTGCGAGAGCTGGGCGACGATGTACAGCCCGCGGCCCCCTTCCTCGGAGTTCCGCGCCCGCCGCATCCTCGGCTGCGTATTGCTGGAGTCCGAGACCTCGCAGGTCAGGGTGTCCGCCCGGATCAGCCGCAGGCGGACCGGGCCGCCGGCGTGCCGGATGGCGTTGGTGACCAGCTCGCTGACGATGAGCTCCGTGCTGAAGGCGAGCTCGTCGAGGTCCCAGGCCGTCAGCTGGTCCAGGACGAGATGGCGCGCCTCGGCGACGACCGCCGGGTCGGCTTCGAGGTGCCAGGTCGCGAGGGAGCCGTCCTCGACCCTGCGGGTACGGGCCAGCAACAGGGTGACGTCGTCCCTCAGCCTGCCCGGCGGCAGCCCTTCCACGATGTCGTGCCGGGCCTGGCGCAGCGGCCGGCCGAGCACGTCCGCGCGCAGCAGCCGCGCCGCCAGGTCCTCCATGCCCTGGTCGATGTCCCCCTCTTCCCCGCGTTCGATCAGTCCGTCGGTGTACAGGGCGAGGACGCTGCCCGCCGGCAGTTCCCGTTCGACCGGCTCGAAGGGCCAGCCGCCGACCCCCAGGGGCGGGCCGGGGCTCAGCTCCACGTACTCCACGGTTCCGTCCGGGCCGACCAAGGCCGGCGGCGGGTGTCCGGCGCTCGCCATGACGCAGTTTCCGGTGACCGGGTCGTAGACGGCGTACAGGCAGGTGGCCCCGGCCGGTCCGCTGGGCAGCGGCGGGCCGTGGTCGCCGTCCTCCGCGTCCTCGCTCTCGGCCTCGGCGACGACCTGCAGGACCATGTCGTCCACGTGCGCCAGCAGCTCCTCCGGTTCCAGTTCCAGGTCCGCCATGGCGCGTACGGCGCTGCGCAGGCGGCCCATCATGGCCGTGGCGTGCAGCCCGTGGCCGGCGACGTCCCCGACCACGAGGGCGACGCGGGCCGAGGACAGGGGGATGACGTCGAACCAGTCGCCGCCCACTCCGCTGTCCGCGTCGGCGGGCAGGTAGACGCTGGCGGCTTCCAGCGCGGGAGTCTCGGCGGTGGCCGGCGGCAGCAGGCTGCGCTGCAGCCCGACGGCGGTGCGGCGCTCCTTGGTGTACCGGCGCGCGTTGTCCACGGCGACGGCGGCGCGGGCGGCGATCTCCTCCAGGAGCGCCAGGTCGTCCGCGTCCAGCGGGGGAGCGTCCCCCGTGCGCCACAGCGTGAGCCGTCCGAACCTGATGCCCCGGGCGCACAGCGGCGCCGTCATCGCCGAATGCGCCCCCGGGACGGCGCCGGCCCACTCCGGGTCCCCGTCGTGCCCGGCCCCCGCGGGCCGGTCGTCGAGGCCGGTGACCAGCTCCCCCCGGCACTCCCGCGCCGCGGGCCCAGCCGGGACCGCCGGGAAGTGGGCGGTGCCCGTACGCAGCGCGTCCGTCTCCGCTCCGGCGACGGCCATCCGGATCAGCGGCAGCGTGAGGGGCGCGTCAGCGGGCGGTTCGCCGCCGGTCAGCACGGTCTCCGCGACGTCCACCGCGGCGCAGTCGCCGAACGTGGGAGCCAGTACGGCGACCAGGTCCTCGACGGTGCGCGGCACGGACAGCGAACCGCCCAGCGCTCCGGTCGCCCGGTACAGCAGGTCCAGGCGGCCGCGCGCCCGCTCGTGGTCGGTGACGTCGGTGAACACCGTCGCGACGCCCATCGGCTGCCCGTCGGGTTCCTGTAGCCGGAACGCCTGGATGGTGACGGCCCGGCCGCCCCTGGGGTCGTCCAAGGTGCGCGCGGTCGTGTTGAAGCCGATGAGGGGGCTGCCGCCGTGCAGGACCTCCCGCAGCCGGTCGTCGATGGTCCGGGCGTCCTCGGCCCACAGGAAGTCGGCCAGGCGAAGGCCCTTCAGCTCGAAGGGGACCCCGGTGTACGGCAGCAGGTGCGTGTTCGTCCGCAGCAGGCGCAGGTCCGCGTCGAAGACGGCCAGGCCCACCCGGCCCTGCAGGAACAGTTCGTGGGTGAAGGCGTGGTCCTGCCGCCATTGGGCGACCAGCTCCAGCGGTGCGCCGAGCACGAGGCAGCGGGCCGCGCCCCCGCGCGCGCCGCCGTCCAGCGGTACGACACGGAAGCCGATCTCCAGCTCGCCGCCCGAGCCGTGCCGCAGCGTGGCCCGTCCCTCCCACCCCTCCGTCCCGCCGTGCCCGCCCTGGGCCAGGACGCCCTGGGCCAGGACCGCCTCCCAGCTGGCCGCGTCCGCCAGGAGCTCCCGTGCCGGCCGGCCGCACACGTCGGCCGACCGGCGCTCCAGCAGGGCTTCGGCCGCCGGGGTCCAGCCGACGACCGTCCCGGCATCGTCCAGCAGTGCCGCGGCCGTGTTCGTGACAGCGAAGGGATAGTCCTGGTTGCTCTCAGTGGCGCGCATGCGTGCCCATCTCGTCCGCCGGTCCCGCTGTCCCCATGCTGGTCGATGTCCGGAACGGGAGCCAGAGGCGTTGCGCCATCCGGCACCGCTTCAGGCGTCAGTCACAGTGTCCCGCGCGCCGGCCCCGGGCGGGGGGTCGTACGCCTCGGTCTCGAAGGTGCGCAGCAGATCGGCGGCGACGCTGACGGCGATGGTCGCCGGTTCCTTGCCGGTGATCTCGGTCAGCCCGATCGGGGTCTTGATCCGGCCCAGGGCGGCCTCGTCGTGACCGCCCTCGGTGGTGAGACGCTTGCGGAACCGTACCCACTTGGCCGCCGAGCCGATCAGCCCGATGGAGCCGAGATGGGAGGTGCGCAGGGCGGCGTCGCACAGCGCGGCGTCCTCGGCGTGGTCATGGGTCATGATCAGGACGTGGGTGCCGTGCGGCAGCTCCTCCAGCACCTCCTCGGGCAGCAGCGGCGTGTGGTGCACGTGCACCTGCGCCACCGCGTCCGACAGCACGTCGAGCCGCCTCTTGGTGAGGACGTCGGAGCGGGTGTCGATCAGGTGCAGGTCGAGGTCCTGACGTGCCAGGATCCGCGCCAGCTCCAGCCCGACGTGGCCGACGCCGAAGATCGCGACCGCCTGGACCACCGGCAGCGCTTCGAGCAGCACCGAGACCGTGCCGCCGCAGCACTGCACGCCGTGCCGGTTGGCCACCTTGTCGTTCAGGGCGAAATCGATCAGCTCCGGCTCCGGCTTGGACGCGGCGATCATCTCCCGGGCCCGGTCGATCGCGACGGCCTCGACGTTGCCGCCGCCGATCGAGCCCCAGGTCTCGGTCCGCCCGACGACGAGCTTCGCCCCGGCGTCGCGCGGGGCGTGGCCGCGCACGGTCGCGACGGTCACGAGCACGCCGGACTCCCGCCGTGCCCGCAGCCGTGCGACCGCGGCGACCCACGTCATGTCAGGCACCGCTCAACGCTTCCGCCCCGGTGCGGACCGGGCCGGGGGCGGCCGGTCCGTCGCCGGCACGCGCGTCGGCGCGGGCGTCGGCACGATCGCCCCGGGAGGCTTCGCCCCGGCGCGCCGCCTCGATCGCCCAGTACACCGCCTCCGGCGTCGCGGGCGAGGCCAGCTCGACGCCGACCCCGCTCGGCCCGAACGCGGCGGCGGCCTGCCGCAGCGCCTCCCGCACCGAGAACGCCAGCATCAGCGGAGGCTCGCCGACCGCCTTGGACCCGTAGACCGCGCCCTCCTCGGTGGCGTTCTCCATCAGCCTGACGTTGAACTCCTCGGGCATCTCCGAGAAGCTCGGCAGCTTGTAGGTGCTCGCCGCCTGGGTCAGCAGCCGGCCGCGGTGCGGGCCGTCCCCGGCGTCCCACCGCAGGTCCTCCAGGGTCAGCCAGCCCGCGCCCTGCACGAAGCCGCCCTCGACCTGGCCGATGTCGATCAGCGGGGAGAGGCTGTCGCCGACGTCGTGCACGATGTCCACCCGCCGGATCCGGTACGCGCCGGTGAAACCGTCCACCTCTACCTCGGCCGCGGCCGCGCCGTACGAGAAGTACTTGAACGGGGAGCCGTGGAAGGCCTTCGCGTCCCAGTGCAGGCCCTCGGTCCGGTAGAAACCGGCCGCCGACAGCTGGACCCGCTGGAAGTACGCGGTGCGCACCAGCTCGTCCCAGGCCAGCTCCTTGTCGTTGCCGAGGACGCGCGCCACGCCCTCGACGATCCGTACGTCCGAGGCGTTCGCGCCCAGCTGGGTGCCGGCCACCTGGAGCAGCCGCTCGCGGATCTGCTCGCAGGCGTTCTTGACCGCCGCGCCGTTGAGGTCCGCGCCCGCGCTGGCGGCGGTGGCGGAGGTGTTGGGCACCTTGTCGGTGCGCGTCGGGGCCAGCCGCACCTTGTGCAGCGGGATGCCGAGCGTCGTCGCGGCCACCTGCAGCATCTTGGTGTGCAGGCCCTGGCCCATCTCGGTGCCGCCGTGGTTGATCAGGACGGAGCCGTCCTTGTAGACCAGCACCAGCGCGCCGGCCTGGTTGAAGGCGGTGAGGTTGAACGAGATGCCGAACTTGATCCCGGTGAGCGCGAGCCCCCGCTTGGTGTGCGGGTGCGCGGCGTTGAAGGCCGCGATCTCGCGCTTGCGACCGGCGATGCCGGCGTCCTCCTTGACCTGCTGCCAGACGGCGGAGATCCGCTCGGGGTGCAGGACCGGCTGTCCGTACGGAGTCGACTGGCCCCGCCGGTAGAAGTTGCGCTCGCGCAGCTCCATGGGGTCCAGGCCGAGCAGCGGCGCGCACCGGCCCATGATGTCCTCGATCACCAGCATGCCCTGCGGGCCGCCGAAGCCGCGGAACGCGGTGTTGGAGACCTTGTTGGTCCTGGCGATGCGGCCGGTGATGCGGGCGTTGGGAAGCCAGTACGTGTTGTCGATGTGGCACAGCGCGCGGGCCACCACCGGCTCGGACAGGTCCAGGCTCCAGCCGCCGTCCGCGGTCAGGGTGGCGTCCAGGGCCTGGATGCGGCCGTCGGCGTCGAAGCCGATCTTCCACGTGGCGTGGAACCCGTGCCGCTTGCCGGACATGGTCAGGTCCTGGGTCCGGTTGAGCCGTACCCGGACGGGCCGGCCGGTCAGCCGGGCGCCGAGCGCGGCGATGGCCGCGAACCCGTGCGGCTGCATCTCCTTGCCGCCGAAGCCGCCGCCCATCCGCAGGCACTGCACGGTCACCTCGTGGCTGTGCAGGCCGAGGACGTGCGCGACGATCTCCTGCGTCTCCGAGGGGTGCTGGGTGCTGCTCTGGACGAACATCTGCCCGTTCTCGTCGACGAGGGCCAGCGCCGCGTGCGTCTCGAGGTAGAAGTGCTCCTGGTCGGAGAACTGGAACTCGCCCGTGAACACGTGCGCCGAGTCCTCGAAGCCGGCGTCGACGTCACCGGTCAGCATCACGGGCCGGGCGCCGTGGAAGCTGTCCGCCTCGATCGCCTCCCGCAGAGTGATCACGGAGGGCTTCTCGTCGAGTTCCACCTCGACGGCCGCCGCACCGAGCCGGGCCGCCTCCAGGGTCTCGCCGAGCACCCAGGCGACGGCGTGGCCGTGGAACATGACCTCGTCGGGGAACAGCGGTTCGTCGTGCTTCATCCCGGCGTCGTTGACACCGGGTACGTCGGCACCCGTCAGTACGCGGACCACACCGGGCACGGCGAGCGCGGGCCCGGTGCGCAGCGCGGTGATCGTGCCGTGGGCCCGCATGACCTGGACCGGGTAGGCGTGCAGCACGTCCTTGGTGCGGTGCACCAGGTCGTCGGTGTAGAGCGCCGTGCCGGTGACGTGCAGGGCCGCGCTTTCGTGCGGCATCGCCACGCCGACGACGGGCTTTTCGGGACGTTCGGACAGATGGCTCATGACGACACCGCCTCGGTGGTTCGCGCGTACAGCTTCAGCAGGCTCTGGCCGAGCATCGCGGAGCGGTAGCCGGCGCTGGCGCGGTGATCGTTCATCGGAGTGCCCTCGGACCGCAGGACCGCGGCCGCGGCCTCGACGGTCCCGGCCGACCACGGCCCGCCCTCCAGGGCGGCCTCGGTGGCGAGGGCGCGGATCGGGGTGGCGGCCACGCCGCCCAGGCCGATGCGCGCCGTGCGGACGATGCCGTCCTCGATGTCGAGCGCGAAGGCGACCGCGACACTGGAGATGTCGTCGAAGCGCCGCTTGGCGATCTTGTGGAAGGCGGTGACGGGCGACAGCGGCAGCGGGACGCGCACCGCGCGGATCAGCTCGCCGGGGCGGCGCACGCTCTGCCGGTAGCCGGTGAAGTAGTCCGCCAAGGGGACCACGCGCTCGCCGTCGGCGTCGGCGAGCACCACCGACGCCTCCAGCGCGAGCAGCACCGGCGGGCTGTCGCCGATGGGGGAGCCGGTGCCCAGGTTGCCGCCGAGTGTCGCGCCGTTGCGGATGAGACGGGAGGCGAACTGCGGGAACAGCTCCGCCAGCAGCGGGACCTCGCCGTCGAGGCGGCGTTCGATCTCGGTGAGCGTCAGCGCCGCCCCGATCTCGATGTGGTCGGATGCGACGCGCAGCTCCCGCAGTTCGGGCAGCCGGTCGACGGCGACTACGCAATCGGCCCGTCGGGAACGGATGTTCACCTCGACGCCCCAGTCGGTGGAGCCGGCGACCACCACCGCGTCGGGCCGCTTGCGCAGCAGCCGCAGCGTCTCGGCGAGGGTGCTCCTGCGGAGGAACGTGCTGTCGTCGCGGGTGTACTCGGTGGCGACCGGTGCGGGCGGGGCCTGTTCGCGGCGCCGCGCCAGCGGGTCCTCGTCGGTGGGCGTGCCGACGGCGTACGCGGCGTCGCGAATCGGCCGGTAGCCGGTGCAGCGGCACAGGTTCCCGCTCAGCGCGTGCAGGTCGAAGCCGTTCGGACCGTGCTCGGCGTCGGCGTCGGCGCCGGCGCCGGCGCCGGAGTCAGAGTCAGAGTCCGGGCCCGGGGCCGCGTGCGCGCAGCGGTCGGGCCGGTAGTACTCGGCGGCCATGCTGCAGATGAATCCCGGTGTGCAGTAGCCGCATTGGGAGCCGCCGCGGACCGCCATCTCCTCCTGTACCGGGTGCAGCACGGGAGGCGTGCCGGGCTCGCCGGGGGTGGCGAAGCCCTCGGAGGTGATGACCTCCTGGCCGTCGAGCGCCGCGACCGGGACCAGGCAGGCGTTGACCGCCACCCAGTCGGTGGGCTTGTTCACCCCCGGGCGGGCCACCAGGACCGAACAGGCGCCGCATTCGCCCTCGGCGCAGCCCTCCTTGGTGCCGGTCAGGCCGCGCTCGCGCAGAAAGTCGAGCGCCGTGGTGTGGGGCGCGGCCGGTGAGATGGGTGTTTCGTGTCCGTTGACCGTGATCCTCGCCGCCGCCATCACAGGCCGTCGTTTCGGAGCGTGACCGGTCGGTTCATCATGTTCGCCAATGTCGGCAGCTTTCTGTGTTCAGGCGCGCCACAGGGAGGAGCGGGCGCGAACGGCACGCGACAGCGACGTGCCAGGAGATGGTGACGAAGAAACGCGGAACGTGCCACGAAGGGCACGTCAGAGCGGCGTGTCAGCAGCCGTGTGCGATGCGACCCGAAACCCACACCGTGCAGTGGGCGAGGCGAGCGAGGTCGGAGCAGGTGGACATCCGGTGGTCGCCTCCTTCGGTGGTCATGGGTCGATGTCCACGCAAAGTAACGGCTGGGCGAACTGCGGTCAAGGGAGCGGCCCCGGCCGCGGGCGGTGGCAGGGGCCGGGGCAGGGGCCGGGGCAGGGGCCGGGGCCGGGGGGCGGGCCCCGGGGGACCGCCCCCCAGCCCCCCGCCGCACCAGCGGCCGCCCC